>DAOWDY010000078.1 GCA_030638785.1 Candidatus Thorarchaeota archaeon | reverse complement strand
CAGAACACTCTCAATCACTTCCTCAGGTGTCGATTGATTCACTAAATTTCTATCACCTAAATGATGTGAATGGGAGTCAATGAAGCCTGGCAGAAGCGTCCTTCCTTCTAGGTTGATGATGTGTGTGTTTGATCCAGCCATCGCAAGGATTTCATTCTCATCACCAATAGCAAGAATGGATTCGTTTCGGATAGCAATAGCCTCAACTTGTGCAGGAGATTCTTCCATGGTGAGGATTTCGCCGTTGTGGAAGATTATATCCGGTGAGGAGATAGTTTGCGAGTTCCAAAATCCCAATGAAGCAAGATAAACAAGAGACCCAACTACTAACATTAGAATAACTAAAACGACAACAAGCAATCTACGTTGCTTCATCAGATAACCCTCTTTGCCTTGCACATTGACTAATCCTAAGTCTACCTATGATATTAGTCATCCGCCTAATTGACTACTGAAATCTTGTCTTATACCCAACATACTGACCATACCACAAGTAAGCTTGGCATGGAGGAGGTCGTGAGTTCGAATCTCACCCGGTCCATCACTTCATTCTGAATCAAATGCAAGACAGTAGCTGTGATCATAACCTCGTATGTGTGGAAATTATGCGTAGATTACACGCCTGCAACAATGGTCAAGTTTGTACTAGCGCTTTTGAATCGAAGATCAATAATCTCAGTATATTCTGGGGAGTTATACCATTCCTTCGCTTTTTCCACACTTTTGAATTGGATTACCCCGAAGAAAGTTGGATTCCAGTCCCCTTCAATTATGTTAATTGATTCTTTTTTTGCTTTGGAAGCCCAAATTATAACTTTCCCACCATATTTCTTGATGATGGAACCCGCTTTGCTTGCGTAATCAGCGTACATCTCGCTATCAGTTACGGTAACATCCGCAATCACATATCCCTTCATAGCGAGAAATATAAGAAGATTGTATAATAAATCATCTATTCTTCTATTATTATCCTCATCTTCGAATCTTGCTCGGCTCACCACTTCTTCTGCTGCAATTCCAGCACCTCTTTCTTCGATTACTGTATCATAGAAAATGGATGCAAAGATATTATTGCAGGCGATCGAATGTGCAATGAACGAGGCATTACTAGTGACTCTGAAAGTTATTGCTGTTAACAGTAGCCCTAACATGGATGATGGAAATACTGCTCTCATATTGAAGCCGTTTCTTGAGGGTATGAGGGAAATGGGGGCTGATGTTGAACTCTTCTACACGAAAAAGCTACAGATTAGACCCTGCCAGGGTGAATTTGATTGCGCAATTAAGACACCGGGGGAGTGCTTTCAGAAAGATGACATGAAGATGCTTTATCCAAAGTTAGCGGATGCAGACATCTGGGTGTTTGCTTCACCTGTTTATGTTAGTGGAGTCACTGGACCAATGAAGAATCTGTGGGATCGTATGCTAATCCCAATGGGTGAACCTCACGTTGTATTCAGAAATGGCCGTTCTCGTCATCCCATGAGGGAGGGAGTCAAAAGCGGCAAAATAGTTCTGGTTTCAAGTTGTGGTTATTGGGAAACTGAGAACTTCAACTTACCAATCGAGTAGACAAAGGAATTAGGTTATCATGCGGCGCGCGAGTATGTCGGAAGCCTGATTAGACCACATGCCTATGCGTTCAAATCGATGGTAGAGTCTGGTAATCAAGCAGATGATGTGATTGAAGCTGCTAGAACAGCTGGTCAGCAACTCATAGAACATGGAAGAATGTCGCTGGAAACATTGAATGTTGTAAGTCGTGAACTTGTTCCTCTGGAGAGTTATGTACGCGTGGTTGAGTAACCGTACTATTTCCAAGAATTGCCATACGCTTCAGAAAACGCAATTTGGTGAATATCATTGGTTGAACGAGGAGAGGGCACTTCATTAGAAACTCCTAGGGTAACCAATGCTACTATTTCGACATCATCGGGTATTCTAAGAGCAGACTTTACGAGAGTGGCATTATGCGTGTTTCTAGAGTCAAGCATCGCTACCCAGCAAGATCCATATCCTAGAGCAGTTGCTGCTAAGACTAAGTGTTCTGTTGCAATCATAGTGTCTTGCACATGCCACATTGAGGGATTCCCTGGGCAACATGATGAACCACGGTTAGCTAGTGCCATGACAACGGTATTTGCATCTGCAATGAAATGCTGTCCACCTGCAACCGCAGAGAGGAGTTTAATTGTTTCTGGCTCTTTTACAACTAGAAACTGCCATGGCTGCGTGTTATTTGTTGATGGAGCTAATCGAGCTGCCTGAATCATCTGTGTGATATCCTCATCTGGAACTTCTCTGTTCTTGTATTTCCTTATGCTTCTTCTCTTTTCAACCACCTTAAAGAAATCTGCTTCTTGCATTACAGGAACCTCATGTATCTGACATCCAATATATCTGACGTCCAATATTTAAGTATATCAATCAAAGCAAGACGTATGAATCTATAATCTATCTCATCTTCTTGAATTCCGCTTCTTTCAATGACTGAATTCAGAATCTTGTACAAATGGATACAATGGAACATCAATCTGGAGTATCGATTCACCTGAGTACCGAGCTTGTGCACCAAATCGTTTGATCAGTTTCACAATACCTTGATTCGCCGCTAGGAAATACCCTCTAAAATGACGGAATCCATTTTCATAGGCCAGATATGCTAAAGCCTTCAGGAGGATTGTCCCAAGTCCTCTCTTCTGATACTTGTCGATAATTGTGAGAGCCGCCTCTGCAACATCAGGTTCATCTTTAGCTGCAGCATACATTGCAGTAGCTATTCCAAGTATCGGGTCTTTGCTCAAGTCCCATGCACAAATAACTAGATCATTTTCATCATCTATTCGAGCCATTTTCTTCTTCAATAGGTTGTCTGGAAAATGACTTGGATTCATCATCAGCCTATAGAATCGCGAACTGGATGAGAGCCGAGTAAAGCCTAGCATAACTTCTCCTTCATCACTTGGCTCCAGCAGTCTAATCAAGACTGGTGTTCCATCTTCCAATTGTGTGTGATGCTGAAAAGAAGACAATTACTTAGCTCCTCCTTTCAATAGTGGTTCTTTTGGTTTATTAGTCTCGAGGGTATGCGTGAGTGGGCTACTGAAGGTATTCGTTTTTAACCACTTCTTAATCCTTAGAATGGAAAAACTAATCCAGATACACAATGAGATTTCCTAGGATAGGGATGAAATCTATAATTCGAAAAGTAGTAGGCGTTTTGTTTTATCTTGCCTACTATTCCATTTGTCTATTTATTCTAGCACCCAGTATCTTTAATGACCTAATATTCGTGGTAATCATTGCTCTTGATATGGTTGTATTCTCTGCAGATGCATTGATTCGACCAGTTACAGATCGAGAAGAGGTTGATAGGCCCATTGCAATAATGGCTTTGCTCTTTATACTTCACCCACTCATTGTTACTCTGTTCTTCTATGAGAATGTACTCTTAATTGCTGAATATTTGGTTTTACTGAATAGCACTCTTGTTGCGTACATGGGAATAGCACTCTATATTGTTGGAACCATCATCATGCTAACCAGCCGGGTTCAACTTGGACGATTTGGTAGTGGAACTCTTGCGATTCAGGAGCGACATGAACTACAAACAGATCGAATCTACAGGTATATTCGCCATCCTCTCTACTCTGGAGGTCTATTAGGGAAGTTAGGTATGGGAATCGCATTTCGGAGCTATATTATCACATTTCTAGTCTTAGTTGCATATTTCGTAGTGTTCAGAAACAGAATGGAGATAGAAGAACAGATTCTGACATCTGAGTTTGGAGAAGCATACCAATCGTATGTTGAACAAACCAAACGTCTAATCCCTTTCCTCTACTAGTTATCCAGTCAATTATTTTCCATAAATTTCTCCGGACTGAAGTTTCTCCATGAACTCCTCTCTATTCTCCTCTGGAACAGAGTTCAATGGACAACCGAAGTTCGGGCAAGTGGAACAGTGGAAATGACGTAATGTCACTAGAAAGGCTCCTACGACAAGCAAGTATACGAATAACCACTCGAATCGATCAAAAAGATAGACCACAGGAAAGAGGAATGCGAAACCAATGCCCCAGATTAGAAAGACAGCTTGGCCAATGCGAGTGACAGGAGATGGGTCGTACTTGAAGAGCTTTGGACTCCCCCAGTTTGCAAGACAATAGAATCTATTTTCATTACCATGTTCTTTACCTGAGTGCTCATAACATGGACAATGTCTGCATATAAGATACCACTCAATCCCTCCCGCAAAGAACAACATTGCAATGATGAAATGGATTGGTATCATTATCATGGATTCTGTGAGAATAAATGAATCCAGACCTAGGAAACTTCCCATATCAAAAGAGAGCCCGAAATAGCTAATACTTGATCCCCACAATCCAATATAGCCAACAATCATGGCTGAAAAGGACATTGTAGCAAACCATCGTGCATCTCTGCCACTGTATCTTGCATGGATTCCACAGAACGTAGATTGTTTCTGATTATCATTTGTTTGGTTCTTAGCCACGTACTCACTGACCTACAACAACATTTAGTCTAATAATAAAGAGCTAAAGCGAGATATAAGAGGTTTCGAATCCCCAATGCCAGGTGGACCTCAATGGTAGTGTACGTAGCTTTTCTTCGTGGTATCAATGTGGGCGGTCGTAACCTGATAAAGATGAAAGAAGTATGTCATCAATTCGAATCTATTGAACTCGAAAAAATTACCAGCTATAGAGCAAGTGGAAATATCTTGTTTACGACAGAACTAGAACAAGCCACCGTAGTTGAACGAATCAAAGAAACATTGTTCGATTTGGTTGGAAGAAATGTCGAAGTCTTCTTGCGAACATCAACGCAGATTGAAGAGATCATGAGCTTTAACCCGTTTAGAGAGAGAGAATCGAGTTCCGCAAAATTGTACGTGACCTTCATTCCAACCAAGACTCAGATTGATTTGGCTCTACCCCTCCAAAGTCCCCAAAAAGATGTGGAGTTATTCCTCGCAGCGAATAGCAATCTATTCAGTCAAGCATATCCCAGAAAAGGAAGGTATGGTGCTCCCAACAAATTCATTGAGAAGGAACTTCAGGTTCCCGCTACCACACGCAACTGGAATACCATCAAAGGAATCTCTGAAATTCTAAATCGCGATTACTGAACATTGTCAGGTTTTAGATTGGCTCAGACCGGACTAGGTCTCCCGTATCTATTGACAGTTCATCATACCTCACAGTCTTTGAACCTAATATCAGATTTAGATTGCTGAATTTACATGGTAGTGCATTATCGTTGAGAAAATTCTTGCCGTCCATTAGCTGATAGTGCAAATGTGAGTATAAGGTTGAAGCACCAGAGAACCCAACCTTAGCAATTGGAGCTCCACGTTTAACTTTCTGACTCACACCAACTTCAACACTTCCTTTTAGAAGATGGAAGAGGTGACTGTATTCAGCACTGGCGTGTTTTATGACAACATAGTTTCCTGCAATGTCTTTTACTTTGTCATCTCCTATTGCAGCATCCATATTGAATGGGGTATCATAGAGGTCCTCGAGGTCATTGACAATATCTACAATCTCACCATCAGCAGGTGCATAGATAACTGCCTCGTGAGTAAAGAAGTTCTTCACGTCTGAGAAATGAAAGTCATAGTTGTCCTTGAACTCATTAGAATCCATTTCTCTTGTATTTCCGTCAGTGCCAATTACGGTGAAATCAATACCGTAACGACTGAAATTGGATGCAAACTTTCCGCCAGTGACATCTCTTACCAATGACATAGCGAATCGACGATGGTGAGAGTAGAAATCATGTCCATCAAGAACAACAAGTGTACCCTTGATAGGTAGTGATAATTTGGTCTTCTGATTATATTTGACAGGTTCCACGATTACATTTCCGTAGTAATACTCCTGTTTACTCTCTGAATCATAAAATGTGAACATGTATCGCAGGTGACCAAGTGGCATATCCAATGGAAAACGATGGAATGGATTGAACACATCAAGGGTCTGTTGTCCATCAATTTCGTACTTTCCAATAGTGTGGATTCCAGGAGTTCCCACACCATTGTGATTCAGATGTCTGAAAGTTACTAGGTTATCCTCATCATCATATATTGCACACTTGATGAACCGTATCATGAGGCATTTTGTGGTGAGTCCAGTTATTTGTAAATCAAAATTCAGCTCAATTGAGTCACGAGCTTCTTCAATATAGATGGGATCTGGTTCAGTCACTATCTCAACAATCTTCTCATCTGATTCGTGGTTTGAGAGAAATCCTTGTAATCTTGGTTGTGGGTCTGAAGGCATATTGCTGACCACGACTCCATCTTGGTCTATCCTGACTCTCTTTATGAGGTGCTTAAGGTTTCTTTGATTCTTTCTTATTTCAAGTATCAATTAGAGGCCCTAAATAGTGACCCTGCATTGTGACTCTGAATTATATTCAATGAAATCCTTTTTCGGATGGTGGGAAAAGTGAAAGAAGATAATAGATTTGGTGCAGTAGTACTCCAAGATATGCCTTGGTCAGAATTGGTCCGACTTTGGCAGAAGTTCGAAGAGTTAGGATTCGATAGCACTTGGATTGCAGATCATTTCGTGAATTACGCACATCCAACAAGTCCTTGGTTAGAAGGATGGACAACACTTGCAGGGCTTGCTAATGCAACATCAACAATCCGTATAGGCACCTTAGTGACTTCAATACCATTACGTAATCCAGCTCTCCTTGCACGTCAGGCGTTGACTGTTGATCACATCTCCAATGGTCGACTAGAAATTGGAATCGGTGCTGGCGCTCCTGGCTCGATTGATCCTACCTACAAGATGATGGGGATTAGAGAATGGCCTACCAAGGAGCGAATTGCACGACTGAGAGAACAGGTCGAGATAGTTGATACTATGTTGAGAAACAACACTACGAACTACAATGGAGAGTACTACACTATCGATGGAGCAATTATGGCTCCTGAACCTGTTCAAAAACCACGACCTCCATTTACAATAGCCGCACATGTCAAAGGATCACTCAAAATAGCTGCAGAATTAGCTGACACATGGAGCTCATTTGGAGGTGATTTTGGCTCTCCTCATGAACTTATAGTTGAGAAGACCAAGAAACGTAACGACTTTCTGGACAAGTATTGCGAGAAGATAGGTCGTGATCCAGGATCCCTTAGACGCTCATTGTTAATCTTTGGTGCCGAAGCAAATACTGCTTTCGCATCTGAAGCGCATTTCATGGAGATTGTAGAGAGATATCAAGCAATTGGAATCAATGAATTCATCTTCTTCTATCCCTTCTTTGCACCCGATCAAATCCCTACCTTCGAGAAGATCGCCAAAGAAACCATTCCAACACTCAGAAAATCATGATATAATTGCAGGTTCGATTCATCCTAAATTGTAGCAGCCAGTGGTCAGAAGACTTAACTCTATGTTACATTACTCTATATTCTAGGTGGTTACCATTCAAGTAGATTTGATAGACCCAGAAGATGTGTACCTTATCGGAGTAGAATCTCTGATTGTTCTGGGAGTACTCGTTGCACTGATAATTGCCTATCTGATTCAATCGCGACATACTAAAATCGCTAAAGGTTGGAATTTCATCGTTATTGGACTCGGATTCATCCTTTTCCACTCTATATTTGACGTCCTAGATACCATGCAATGGGATGATTTGATTGTGGATGTATTGAACGTGTTTGATGGTGCAACATTTCTATTTGGATTGCTTCTGTTTGCCTTAGGCATCTATAGAATCGCAGAATATGGCGCACAACAGTGGGGGATGTAGAATATGCAGGATGTACAACTTGATTTCGTTCCTCCTACCGATCCTTTAGAGGTAATCAAAGCATTTTTTGATGTTTCCACAGTCGTTGCATTTGTCATTGTTCTGGCAGTTATCCTAATTGCCAAGAATCGTTATCCCATGATGGAGAGAAGAAGGACCTTCTGGCCATTAATCATCTTCGCAGTGCTTGGAACAATCAGTATGGGGATGGATGCTTTTGACGAATTCTTCTGGTTCTCACCAAAGGCATTCTATGATTTCGTTTGGAAACCAACACGACTCCTCATATTCCTTCTAGGTATCTTCATTCTTGTCTTTGCCTTCGTACAGTTCTATGGTTTCTCAGAACGCCTCTTCGGAGAAGAAAAGAATGAATGAGATGATCAAGACTATCTATATTCTACATCTAGATGGAATTGCACTTCTCAGCGTAACTCCAGAGAAGACAACCAGCGAAGAGCAGGGGTCATTCATGGATTTATTTGGCGGATTTTCAAGCGCAATCAATACACTCCTCGTGGAATTAGGGCATAAAGAACTCAAGTCAATCACTGTCGAGGATGGCGTATTGGTATACAGCTCACAAGATCCAGTTCTGTTTGTCGTGCATGCAACAGATCAAAAGTATGAGCAGTTCGCAAAACTTTTGGTCAAACAAGTTGAACACGAGTTTCAGAAATTCTACACTGACAAGCTGGAAAATGAAGAATTCTTTGTGAATTGTGATAATTTCACACCTTTTGAGCCAAAGATTAGAGAGTTGTACGACAGCCTCTCAAAGCTACAGAAAGATTTTCCAGAGATTCTTGAATTTCTCCCGTCGTTTATCCCCCTCTCTCGTCTATACGAAGTACTGAATCTTGGCCTTGACATCATCGATGGATATCCTGATGATACAATCAAGCTTGTTAGACAGTTAAACAAGTACTTTGACGATGACACGGGCATCGAAGAAGTTGTAGCTCAAACACTTGGAAGATACTCTGGGTACCGAATAGCTAAATCCCGTTTTAAGAACAAATTTGTTCTCGATTCTGAAAAGGTTCTGGAGTTGTTGAACGAAATCTCAGTCGCTAAGCTGGACACAAAACACGAGATCTTTGATGTATTGCTCTGTCCTATCTGTCGAGGGAAAACTTCGGAAAAACCAATGTGCCAATTCTTCAGTGGGTTCATTGAAGGAGCTTTTGATAACCCAAGCATCTCAGTTGAAGAAACTTCGTGCAGGGCTCTCGGAGACAAAATCTGCAGATTCAAGCTCATGCGAATTTAGATTGTTGATGATGAGCTGCTCCGTGACTATCTTGGGGGCGGATGTTTAAGCTCTCTAGGGGTCTTTCTTTTCTTCCTACCAGTCTTATCGATTCTTGTCATCCAAGCTGTTAGCATGGGAGGGTAGCTATATCGAGTCGGAATCCAGTATCCCAGACTCTTTCTCTTACCCTTCTTCTTTCTAACAGATTTCCTTCGCATTCTATTTCATAATCAATATGGTTTCTAAGCACTTTTACTTTTGGAATGAGGGGATTTTAATTCTCCATTATTGATTGGCACTAAAGCCCATATTTATCTGAAATGCACACTTCACTTCTTTTGGTTATCAAAATGGACCCATTGCTACTTGAAATACCAGAGGAACTTGATAGCGATCAGCTGATTCTTAGAAAATATCGTAAAGGAGATGGTATTGGCTTCTTCGAGATATTTGAACGTAATAATAACCGGGAACAACTGAAAGAGAATGTAGATGAGGCTGAGAGTGTTAAGACAAAGGATGATGCTGAGATCAGAATACGCCAAATGATGGTAGACTGGGAGGCAAGAAAGAGGTTCGTGATGACGATATGGTTGAAAGAATCTGATACTCAAATTGGACAAATCTGGATTGAAGCCAATAGATGGGATGTACCATCCTTTGAACTTGGGTGGTTTCTTGATCCCGGATATTGGGGAAAGGGCTTTGCAACTGAAGCGGCAAGGTGTGCGATGAAGTTCATCTTTGAAGATTTGAACGCCCACAAAATTGTAGTAAGCACTCGCGATTACAACGAAAAGAGCTACAAGCTCGCAGAGAGGCTTGGCTTTATCAAAGAGGGACATTTCAGAGATGGACGTATCGATGAAGGGAAACGGTATGGTCTTCTATACTACGGTATGCTAAGAGACGAATACAGCTGATTCAGTAATGCATACGATATTTTATTTTGACTACCCCCTTTTAATTGAAGGAGAAACTTGAGATGTGTCGCTTTGCAGATGTGTACATCCCTAAGGGTGGTAAGTATAACCCATCAATACCTGATGCTCCCAATGGTCTTGTAATATCCGTAGGAACCGCTTTTCAAACTAATTTTGCTGCACTCCACAAGCAAGATGACGGTATACTAGCATCATTACATGATGGCCATTGTCTATGTAATTACAAAGACTGGAGTATATTGTTTGATTATTTGGAGTCCATAAGAACAACGAATAAGCTTGACAAAGTTGAATTTCTCCTTTACTGGTCCGATGATGTCTACCCACTCACAGATCGAATTATTTTTGATGTAGGTCTTGATACCATCAAAGAGAGACCCGTCGAGGGAATGATATACGAGATTACAACTTCTATTCCCAGAAGATTGGAGATGCACACTGGGAAGCAAGTCTATCTCAGTTTCAAGAGCGGAAAGAACGTGAAAGGGATTTTGCAGTCATATTCCAAAGAAGGGGGAAATGGAACAATTCAATCGGATACAACTAGTGAAACAGTATACTTCCATGACAAAGAGATATCCCAGATTGAAGGCTCGGATTAGATATGACAATAATGTAAGACTGTGCCCGAAAGGGCACTTGGTTTTCTATCCTCGAACTCGAGTTCCATGAACTTTCTTGTGTGCCCATGCATACTGGCGGAGTTTGCTTGATGCACCAAAACCACAGGCTGCACACTTTTTATGTCTAACATGATAGGATCTTCTGCCGCATCGTCTACATCTAATATGATGTGGATTATTCTTCTTACCCTTGGATGGAGTTCCTTTTCCCATTGATAGTTACTCCTTCTTCTTCGGCGGCTTAGGAGGCGGACTAACAATTACTACATTGTCGCCTCGTACAATAATTGTCTGTATTGATTCAATCTGTTCCTGTTCTGTTTCAGGATTGAAATAGATTTCATCAGCATCTTCTATTATGAGATTCAGGTGTTGATCATAACCACGTAGTTTTCCCTTTAGTTTTCGATTTCCTTTCAGTTCAACGAGGATGTGTCCACCAATTGACTTCTGAAGGAGTTCCATGGGTCGATTACTCATTATGATCACCAAAGAATCGCGTTCGAAGGCCTTCTGAGCCCACGACAGTCGCGCTAGTCTTTGGGCTTGGCTTAAAAACATGACGATGGAACCGCTTCTTTAAACAAACAAAATTGAGTATTGCGGTGCGTTCAAAAGGTTGTAAATACAACTATCAATTAATGCCAAAGATTGAGAAGATAAAGAAGCGGCATTTTCTGAAAAAGAAAGAGCAGAAGGCTGAGATATATCGCATCGAGAATGAACTTGGAACTCCTGTGAAGGAGTTGGATGATAAGGTTCAATTCGAAACCGGAATACTTGATGACGGAACAAAAGTCTTGATGTTAAAGAATGAGATTCTGTTTTTTGAACAGAAAGGAAATCTATTCCCCTCTCTTCATGCACTTCTAAAGGGAATGATTGAGATTCCCAAAGTGGCTGTGGATATGGGTGCAGTTCGGTTCGTTGTGAATGGGGCTGACATTATGCGTCCTGGAATTACGAAGATAGATGACAACATAAGAAAGGACTCTGTGGTTGCAATAGTTGATGAGCGGCATGGAAAGGCCTTGGCGGTAGGTCTTGCTATGATGGGATCTACAGAGATGGAAGCGGCAACAAAGGGTAAGGTTGTTCGTTCTATTCATTATCATGGCGACTATCTCTGGGACTTTACGAATAGATAGTGTGATTATTCATTCTCTTCGAGCTTTGCCCTTACATGTGTGAGGGCAGCCTTGTAAACCTCTTTTGCTAAGATTGGATCGAGTCCTGAATTTCGAGCAAACCTATCTCTTGCTAATCCCTTCTTCTCAGGGTCTCTATCTTTTCTAAGAACATCTGATATTGACTCGTAACCTCCATCATAGAGGTTTCTTGCATCTTGGTGTGAGAGCGAAACCCATTGGTTTCCATTTACAGGGAGTATCAACTCTAAAAGGTCTGATTCAGCCAGATCCTCATTAGCACCATAGAGAAGCTGCCTACTAAAGACGTGGAATCTTTCAGAAACTGCCTTCTTCTTTAGCTGTGCAAAATAATGACTCAAATCCTGTGCAAGTCCACTACATATCCGAGTCAATGAGCCAAAATCTCCCTCATCGATATCAAGCCCACCCACGTTTCTGCCATCAATCACTATATTTTGGCCAAACTTATTGGCTTCTGATATAACATCAACTGCAGCTCGTTCGTCTACCCATCCTTTGATGGCTGTTCTCTTGACCTTGCTTCTGCCCTTTGTTAGCTCATCATACCAGTTGCTTGGTTTTTCAAGGCCTGCAGCACGCAGTTCTATTCTTGTTGGATAGGAAGTTCTTGGTCTAATAATCTGAGGTAGTCCAAATGAGAGTATAATATCCACTAATGTATCATTGGAGGCATCTGATTCCACTTTGTCCAACGCTTTCTTAATCTCCAAGTATCTGATTATTTCTAGACCTGAACGCGTGGCAGCTGTAACGCTCTTACTGAGTTTGAAATCCACATCTCCAGCTTCGACAGCATTCATCTTCACTAGCCAGGTGAATAGAGTCGAGAACATCTTCTTGATTTGATTTTCATAATCCTCATGTTGAACAGCACGAAAGCTCTCTTTTGCAACAGCATTCATAGCAGCTTGAAGCTTCTCCTTCTTGAATACACGTCCGCTAACAATCTGTCTTGTCATCAGATTAGCAAGAATTGAAGGATAAATCGGTCCAGGATCAAGTGGCTCAAGTGGTCGATGAAGCAGGGTTTCTTTAAGGCTCTCGACATCTTGAAATCTTCTTGATGGAGCCTCAAAAACAATGTAAACACTTCCACCATGTTCGGCGAGATGATATTCTCCTATTCTTCCAGCTATCTGAAGATATCGAGATCGTGCTCCTAGATAGTCCATAATACGATCAAACAAGATAATGACACAATCGAATGGAAAGCTGATACCTGCTGTAATTCCTGTTGTCGAAACGACAGTTCTGATTCGCCCAATCTTGATGGTCTCTTCAAGTCGTCTACGTACATTGGAGCTAAGACCAGCATGGTGAAATGCCACTCCCTGTTTCAATACTTCCTTCAGTCGACTTGCAACAGGCATATGTTCCTCATCGCCGATGATTTGTTCAGCAAAAACATCATTAGATTCTCTAGGAAAGTGCCTGGACATTACACCTGCTAGCCATTCAGCCCGATTACGAGATGATACAACAATAAGAACTGACTTGTCTTTGTAGTCCTTCATATGCTCAATGATGGATTCAAGAAAATGCTCGCGTTCGAAGAGAGCATTCTGAGTACCATCGCTACTAACTATCTGAATTCCTTTTTCTTGGCGTGTAACAATGTACTCGTCAGGATTCAAGCGTACACTGGGTCTGAAAATCCTAGCATTCAACCACTCAGCAACTCTTTCAGTATCTCCAAATCTCGATGAGAGAGTGATAATCTGTGCCTGTCTCTTGAGGAGCGTAATTAGACAATCGAGCTTTGCACTTCTATCAGTGCCTAAGTTTCCAGCATCTATCTCTCCAATTGAAGAATCAAGTTCGGTGAGTTCATCTACAACTGCGAGTCCAACGTCATCACTCCATTTCTCCCTACGAAGGATATCCGAGAATACTGACTCGTAGACTCCGACTATCAAGTCCGCCTTCCTCAACTCCTCAGGATCAGTGCTCTTTGTTCCATCGTGTCGGACTACATTATATCCTAAATCCTCGAAAAGCTCTCCATACTCGTTGATTACTTGAGTAATGATAGAGATGTAGGGACTGAGGTATAGACACTTGACGCCCTCTTGGAGTTTAATGAGAATGGCTACCATCACAAGAAAGGTCTTCCCTGAACCAGGTGGCATTTGGATGATGATATTACCCTCAAGGTCTTGGGCTTCATTCAAAAATTTCTCTTGAGCGGGTAGCAATCTAACGAAATTCTTGTGACGGAGAAGCACTTTCGCAGTTCTATAGACTTCTGTATCCCTCGATGTAGGTCCAATCATACTATCTACTGCAGAGAGAGCCAATCTTCCCTCGTGTGTAATCATGAAAGTTCGCTGTTTCTTCCCCTTACTTCCCAACGCAATCACATACTCTGCCTTGACAAGTTTGTTCATACTCTCATACAGCGTACCACCTGCAGCGAATCTCTTCTTGATTCGCTCGTACTCGACTTCTGCGCCAGACTTGTCCCCCTCTTGACTTGATTTGGGTCTCTCTGTTCCCATGAGTTCTAATATGCCCTCGACAATCTCGTCCCAACCCATATTGGGTATAATGTCACCAGCTTCCGGTCTTAGAACTTGTAGAATTTCAATTGCATAACGGTTTCCAAGTGCTCTTAATCTGGTACGCATCTCGTCGAGTTCTTTCTCCTCCATGACTTCCACTCAAGATTACCGAGTAATCCTATGTAAAATCTGTTTCGTGCAGCGCCGATGATAATACTCGCTCTTTTCTTCGTACAATATGGTTTCTCATTTGTAGTGGTGATTACTAGTGCGGTACCTGTTCAGACGTAGAGGTGAAAAAAACCCCAAACTGGAATCAAAGAATCTGGTCCAATCCGGTCTAGGCATCTTCTCGCCTGTGCCTGATGCACCAGAATCTGATCCGATTCATGAATACACACGCCTAGCAGAGCTTGAACAGATCTTTGTGAGGTCTAAAAGCCTAGAGTCACTAGACGATGTTCCTTTTGTCGTTGACCAAATACGAAACGGAAACATTGTCCTTCTTGATATCTCGCGTCTTAATGATGGGCGTGACCAAACTCATCTTGAGTTGAAACGTATTATTGAACGAATTCGTGGTGAAACTCGAAGCTATCGGGCAGACCTCGCACTGGTCAATGATAACTGTGTTATAGTGACGCCGCCATTTGTAAAGTTTTAATGATTCATTTCAGCTTGATGCTTTCAGTCACCGCAAGAGCCTTCGTATCTATATTCATAGACTTGTGAATTGTTGAAGCAAGATTCACACATTTTGAGGCTTCTCCATGGCATGTTAGGACTTTCTCAGGAACTGGACTAACTCGTTTGATGAAATTCAATATTTGTTTTCGATCTGAATGGCCTGAGAATCCCTCTACTGTTTCAACCTGTAAATTGATTGGGACCACCTGTGTGTTCCCGTTTCTGTTTCTCATCTGCACCTCTTTCCAGCCCTTCTGGATGCGACGTCCTAGGGTTCCTTCCCCCTGATACGACACGAAGCAAAGTGAATTTATCTCGTCTGGTGCTAATAGCCGGAAATAATCAACACTTGGTCCTCCAGCCAGCATTCCAGATGTCGCCATTATGATACATGGTTCTCCTTCCACAATCTCCTCGCGCTGTGTGTGACTATCTACCTGCACGAAGATTTCATTCAAGAACGGATTGACTCCCTGATGAAAAATCATCTCTCTAATCTTCTTACTTAGGGCTTCTGGATGTGCTGTATGAATAGCTGTCGCTTGAGCAATCATTCCCTCAAGATATACAGGAATCTTTGGAATTCGCTTCTTTGTAACTAGATCCTCAATTACTAGCATGATTTCCTGAGCCCGACCAACAGCTAAGACAGGAATAAGCACCTTTCCACCTCGTTCAATGGTCTTTCGGATTATTCCTGCAAACTTCTTTTCCACCTCTTGTCGTGGAGGCATCTTGTCTGTCGGATGACCATATGTACTCTCAACAATCAGGGTTTCGAGTCTGGGAAACGTGAATGTAGCAGGTTCTAAGAGTCGGGACCTTCCAAACTTGAAGTCCCCGGTATATGCTAGATTGTACTGACCGTCTCCAATGTGGAGGTGTATGATTGCGGAACCTAAGATATGTCCTGCATTATGAAGTGTCAATCTTACATCTGGTGCGATATCTGTTACCTCACCATAATTCAATGTGATTGTATGAAGAATTGCCTCTTTTACATCTCTGTCACGATATGGTCTTAGCTTGCCCTCACGTTCAGCAACATCAAGATAATCAAGTTGCAACAGCGTTGCAAGGTTCAATGTGGGAGCAGTCATGTAAACGGGGCCTCGATAGCCGTACTTGAATAGAAATGGTACCATGCCACAGTGATCAAGGTGTGCATGAGTAATAATGACAGCATCAAGTTCTGCAATATTGAATTCAGGCATATCTAGACGTGGAAATGCCTTGCTTGGAGTTCCTACATTGACGCCACAATCTATGAGAACGTTAGATTCAGGTGTTTGAAGAAACATAGACTGTCGTCCAACTTCCTTAAACCCACCTAAGCCCGTGAGTCGTATCCACCCATTCTCTATGAGGGATTGTCTGTGAATGCGTTTTCCAATCTCTCGGAATGCCTTGTTTCTTCGACTAGCCTCGGACTGGATAATGTAGCGAATCTGTTTGATGAGTTTACTCTCTATAGGAGGAGTGCGCATCACATTAGGTCGCCAAAAGGTATGCCGGGTGATCTCTCTAAGTGTTGTTCCACTGCGCCCAATCACAAGTCCTGGTTTTTGGGCTTCGATTATGACCTCACCTCGTGAGTCATCAAAATGAATCGAACTAATCTCCGCATCCTCTGGGACCAGTTCCCGTACAGCTTTCTCAGCTTCTTCATGAGGAAGTCTTACTTCTGGTGCTGACCTGACAACAATACGCTTTCTCATCTTTCTGGCGAGGGCTTTTATCTTGTCTCCATCATCTAGTAGAATCTTAGGGGCCTTGGAGTATATTGCGATCTCCGGACCTTCATAGTCTACACTGCTAATTGCAGCTGAACGTGGCAGAGCTTTCTTAACTGCCTCGCGAATATCTAAAATTTCATTATCGCTAGAAGCCATTTGTTGTCACTTCTCATATCTACGCCCACACCT
>DAOWDY010000034.1 GCA_030638785.1 Candidatus Thorarchaeota archaeon | reverse complement strand
GAGGCACATGCTGCTTCATGTCGAGTAGCAGGTATTCCCTTCATTCCCGCATAATCAAGGAGCAACGGAGCAGTGTGTCCTTGATGAACAAGTATCTCTGGGATGAAGGAGCCGATGAAGGCTGCCTGTATATCCTTCTTAGGAACGCCTGCTTCAGTTGTGGCTTTATTCACGGCCTCAGCAAACATTTCCCTCATGCTTACTCCTTTTAGCACTCCGAATTTCGTCTGAGCGCCGCTTACAATATTTGTATTTTTCAGAGGCAACTTTCCAAACCCCTCTTGTTATTTGATGACGAGCTCGATAAAACGAGCTATAAAAAGGTAAAGGATTGAGGACATAGTTCCTTGAATATGTGAATATGACACACTCCGAAGCTGTTAAATTGGAGTACTTGGAGTAAAGTTCATTGAGTTGACATATCATGGACTTCTCACTATCCGAAAAGGAACAGAAGCTCTTCGAGAGAGCAAAAGAGTTCACACGTGAGCACATCACACCAGAAGCAAATGAACTCGAGAAGCGCAATGAGTTTCCAAAGGAAATCGTTCAGAAGGCCTATGAGGCCGGGCTGATGAATCTGCATATTCCCACTGAGGCTGGAGGACCAGGACTTTCCCTTCTCGATGAAACCTTCGTGTCCGAAGCAACTGGGTATGGATGTGCAGGACTAGCAACCTCGATCATGTGTAATAATCTGGCTTTTGCCCCTCTTGTTATCGGAGCAACAATCGAGCAATTGAAGAAATATGTTGAACCTCTCATAACAGGAAAGGATGCAAAGTTTGGTGCTTTCTGTCTGACTGAACGAGGAGCGGGTTCAGACGCTGGAGCTGTTGCGACTCGAGCAGTGAGGGACGGTGATGAGTATATTATCAATGGTCTAAAATGCTACATCACAAGTGCACCTCAGGCTTCACTATTTACTGTCTTCGCATCAACGCAGCCAGAACTGAAGACAAAGGGATTGTCTGTCTTTATGATTCCAAAGGGCAAGGGAGTCAAGATTGGTCATATTGAGAACAAGATGGGTCAGTTAAACTCTGTGCAGAGTGAAGTCATCTTCGAGGATGTCCGAGTACCAAAGGAATGCCTTGTCGGTAAGGAAGGCGAAGGATTCAAGATTGCAATGAAGACCTTAGACAAGACTCGAGCTGGTATTGCAGCTATAGCCACAGGTGTAGCCCAGCGTGCATTAGATGAGGCTGCAAAGTTTGCAAACATTCGACATCAATTTGGCCAAGCAATTGGAAGATTCCAAGGTATTGGTTTCATGCTTGCTGATATGGGTGCAAGAGTCGCAGCATCAAGACTGCTAACTCGATATTCAGCTTGGATGGCAGATCAAGGCATGATGAATTCAAAGGATTCGGCTTTTGCCAAGTTCTTTGCCGCTGATTCAGCAATGCAAAACGCAACTGATGCAGTTCAAATCATGGGCGGGTATGGATACATTAGCGAGTACCCAGCTGAGAAGTTGATGCGTGATGCAAAACTACTCCAGATATATGAAGGAACAAATCAGATTCAGCGACTTGTTTCTAGTGGTATCATTCTAAGAGAGAGCGCAAACCTCGATACAGGCTTCCATGTGAAGTACGATGGGAAAGATGCGCCCATAATGTAAGGTAAATTTCAACTGTGTGCATCTCTTGCACACGGTCACTTCTTCTTTTTAATCACAATTTCGATGATGCAATTTGTTGAGAGTTACTTACTTAAGATAGAATATCTCGTGTCGAGCCATCATTGACAGGAGTGGTGTCATCGTTGAGCGACAACGAAACCATCAACACAATAAAGAATCGTCGGGCAATCCGAGACTATGACACATCAAAGGACGTGCCAGATGAGCTAATCTACAAGATTATTGAGGCCGGAGGTTATGCTCCGAGCGCTGAGAACCAGCAGCCTTGGCGAGTGATCGTCGTACGCGACAAGGAGCTACAGAAATTCATTGGGCAAGCAGCAGTGGATAGGACAATCCTGCTCTTTGGAAGAGCAACTCCTCGAGAGGAGCTTGAGCGACGATTAAGCTATATCAAATCGAAAGCAAGTCTAGAAAGAACTATTGATATTCTGATTTCTGGTGAACGTTTTGAGTACATCAAAGGTGAACCAGAAACAAACGGAGCTCCTGTTCTCCTAGTCCTTGCTGTGGATCAGACTCATGTTGGAAACTCTCAACCAACTCTTCGAGGGACAGGTGGTGTTTATGGATGGTCTAGTCCGAGACACGCTGTGATAGCTGGATCAATGATGATGCAGAACATGGCTCTAGCTGCTGCATCTCTGGGCATTGGTAGTTGTGTATCTTCAGTTCAGCTCGATCATTTTGATGATGTTGGTGCAGTTTCTGAGAGACTGAATATTCCATCTCCCCACTGGGTACCAATTCTGTGCCTTACTCTTGGATATCCACTAGCTGAACGCACATTAGGTCCGCCTCGTCAAATGCCCGAGGAGATAGCTTTCCTCGATAAATGGGGCCAACCGTTTGCAAAGGAGGGCAAAGAATGAGCGATCTAGATATTCTTAGAGCGGGCTTTGTTGCGTTCATTGATGGACTTTGGTGGGGCCTAAGAGACAATACGGGTCCTCTTTCTATGTATGAAGGTTACGAGAGAGGCTTCAAACAGATTGGCCTTGAGCATGCAGAGAAGGTGGGAGGAAATGGTCCAAATGCTGCTGCTAGTATTGCTGCAGAGATAATGACTGCAATGGGTCTGGATGTGGAAGCAAAAGGTTCGGAGGTTATTGTCAAAGACTGTCCTCTTTGGAACAGAATCAATGAGAGAGGTTTAGAATTTTCATTCCATATTGAGAAGATCTGTTGGATGCCTATGCTTGAAGGAATTGGAGAAAAGACAGGAACCAAACCCGTTGTAATCAGTGCATTAAGACTGAATGCCATTGCCAGAGCAAAGATTGACTACAAGACAAGTAAAGCAAAAGCAGCACTAGACAAGGGAGTTATCTCCCAAGAAGAATTTGATAAGGAAAACACAAAACTGTCTAGTGAAGCAACCAAAATTCCAGAGGTTGGTCAATACAAATTTGAGTAGGTAGCTCCTATGAGCTGCCCTGCTTCTCGCAGGAGGCAAATACAAAAATGGAGTCCCTAGAAAAGGCAGGGCTTGCTGTTAATTACAACAAGCTTAAAGAAACCAGACCTGAGTCGATGCCCTCGCAAGTGCGCATTTGGGATGAAACCCTACGTGACGGGGAACAAACACCAGGCGTAGCTCTCACGGTTGATGAGAAAATCGATATTGCCAAGCTTCTCGATGAAATAGGGGTTGAGATTGTAGCAGTTGGATTTCCTGCAGTATCAGATGCTGAGAAAGAAACTGTCACAGCCATTGCTAAAGAGGGACTCAGCAATGCTGTTGTTGCAGCTCCTGCAAGAGCGGTAATCTCTGACATTGACGCATGCATTGATGCTGGTGTGAGCGAGGTTCCGATTTTTATTGCTACATCTGACTTTAGGCTCAAATATCAACTAAGAATGACACGTGAGGAAATGCTGGAGAGATTGACTCAATGTGTAGAATATGGAAAGGAGCATGGGCTGATTATCGACTATATCGCCGAGGACTCCACACGCAGCGATATGGATTTCCTCTGCACTGCTTACAGGCATGCTATTGATGCAGGAGCTGACAAGATTTGTGTTGCTGACACCGTTGGTTTTGTGAGACCACGAGTGATGACTCATATCATGAAAGAGATCAAGTCACGTCTTTGGAAAAATAGTAAATACAAGGTCCCAATTGCTGTACACTGTCATGATGATTTTGGATTAGCCAATGCGAATACGTTAGCAGCCATTGAAGAAGGTGCTACATATGCGCATGTCTGTGTCAATGGTTATGGTGAGAGGGCAGGGAATGCGGCTTTAGAAGAAGTTGTCATCACTTTAGAAAAACTCTATGGAGTTAGTACTGGAATAGATACCGAGAAGATGTACCGCTTATCAAAGGTAGTTGAACGCCACTTCATAATCCCGCTTCCACTCCACAAAGCAATCTCGGGTGATAATGCCTTCACGCATTCAAGCGGAATCCATTCACATGGTCAGTTGACTCATTCAATGACATACGAGCCAATAAATCCACTTGAAGTCGGAAGACGGAGAGAATTTCATTTGGGCAAGTTCGTGGGAAGGCACTTTGTTGAATATCTTCTGAAGATGGGCGGCGTCAGTGCAACCGAAGAACAGGCAAGAGAGATTTCTGGGCGAGTAAAGAAGACTCACGAAGGTATCAAGAAACACCAGTCTAAGGAATCATTCGATAAGATCAAATCTGATCTTCGAGCGCTCAGAACAGGTGTTTCTGAGAGAGAGTTTTGGGCTATCGTCTTCGATGTAATCTAATACCTCACTCTACCTGCAAGTTGGCGACGGAGTAAGACTCCAAGGTCCATGACAGCAATTCCGATTAGAAATCCTGATCCAAACAAGGCGAGAACGACTAAATCAGTCATCCATCCCACTCCAGCTAGGAAGTAGTATGCGACTTCAAAAATCATGAATATCGTTGCGATGAACAATGCAAAGTATATTCCAGATCTAAACACCTTAGTGGAAGTCGAGGACTGTTTTGATGCATACTTGAGTTCGTATCCATCTGGTGCTCGTACGTGAATGAAAGAACCACCAGCTAACTGGTCAACAACAAAGGACTCCAACTTTTCACTCGGTATTTTCTCACTTACAGCCTCGATGAATGAACCTCTGAGAAACTTGAATGCTGCACCACCACTGAAAATTGTTAGAACAACGATAACTGCAATATAGACTATTACTTGCCAGAAAGCAAATACTGCAATCAATGCAGCAGCTATTGTTAGAACACAGAGGATGTCAAACACACCACCTGCACTCTCAACTCCTCCCTCAAATAGGAAGCCAAGTCGTCGCATTGCAGATACATTCACCCATGTCTGGTAAAGATGTGTATCCTCTTCACCTAGGTGACCAGCAAGTGATTCACTGACTTCTTCTTTCTTTTCCCCAAACACCGAGATGAATAGATCAGCTTCAATGTCTGTGGGGGGATCTACATTTGGCTCTTCATTAACATCAGGCGCGGATATCATTAATGCCTCCTAAATACCAACACAACATTCAACATAATTCTTACAATATAATTCTTGTTGGAATTTCATTTATGCCGAACATCTTTATGGGAACACGATAAAGCCGATGCATGCCCGATATCTTCGGAATGATTATGAAAGAAGCAAGTGAGGGTGGAGATGCAGCTCACAAGATTGAACGCGAAGATGGTTACATCAGAGAAACAAATGGTATTGGATATCTTGCGGAAATGGAGAATTGGCAAGAATCAGAGAGGTTTGCCATTGAGCATGCGAAAGGTCCGGTGTTAGACATAGGATGTGGAGCAGGACGAGTGGGAACCTATCTTGAAGGAAAAGGAATAATGTACACGGGGATTGACATCTCCCCTCTCGCAATAGATGTATGCAAAGACCGAGGACTATCAGATGTACATCTTATGTCTGTGGATGACTTGAAGTTTGATAGAAATGACTTCAATACAATTCTACTTTTCGGGAACAACTTTGGAATCTTAGGCTTTGAAGACAAGATTGTTGAAATGTTAAAGGATTTCCACAAGGTCACGACGGAAGATGCAATCATTCTCGCAAGCACTCGAGATGTCTTTGCTACAGATGAACCTCGTCATTATGAGCATCGTATGAAGAACCGACAAAGTGGAAGAGCGCTTGGACATGTTAGGATTAGAATGCATTATCGAGAGTATTTGAGCGAGTGGTGGGATTTATACATGTGTACCTCCGGAGACATGGATAGATTGGCAAGTAAAGCAGGATGGTATCTAGAGAGAACTTTCGGACCCTCTAGCTACTATGTAGGACTACTAAGGAAGTTGTAAGAAATGACAATATACGCATTAGGTGAAAAAGAACCAAAGATTGCAGAGAGTGCATATATTCATCCACAGGCATCAGTTATTGGTGATGTCAAGATTGGAGAACGTGTCTTCGTTGCTCCGATGGCATCAATAAGAGGAGACATTGGGATAGTTGAGATCGGCGATGAATCGAACGTGCAAGACGGTGCAGTTATTCACTCTACCGAGGTTCACGACACCATTATTGGAAAACGAGTAAATATTGGTCATAACGCATCAATTCATGCAAATATCATCCACGACCATGTGGCAATTGGCATGGGAGCAGTTGTAATGCTAGAATGCATAATTGCAGAGGGAGCCTTGATAGCAAATGCTGCGCTCCTTCATCCAAAAACAATCACAGAGCCTTACAAGATCTATGCAGGAGTGCCTGCGAAATACATCAGAAACCTCGGTCCTGATGATCCAGCACGGATTGCTATAGAGAAGTATGTCCAAACATATGTTGGAAATACAGAGAGATATCCGAGTGGGCTTCGAAGATTAGATTGAATCTTTTTCCTTCCAGTAATCGTCCAAATAAGTTAGAATTGCATCTCGTACAGCATCGATGAATTCTGTGTCTTCGCGATGTTCATACCAGTACCCATCCAGCGGGTTGATGTTCAATTCAAAATCTAGAATTTCGGAATTCTCGATATCGATTCTTGCTGTTACAGCGGTCTTCAATATATTAAGGCGGGGAATCGCAGAAAGTGCAGGAGTGAAGGGTATAATCCCGATATATAGGAGCATTGCGATAAGCATTACGAATTCAGCTGGTTCCTGTGAGAAAGGAATTGAGTAGAAGAGGACGAACCATGTGAGTAGGATTGGT
>DAOWDY010000223.1 GCA_030638785.1 Candidatus Thorarchaeota archaeon | reverse complement strand
TGGAGAATACGATTTGAATGTCGAATTCCAGGTTGTAAATGCAGATGGAACTCTCACACCTCTTGGAACTGAAACAACAAAGGTAACAGTTCAGAAGAAACCAATCGAACTTGATCTGAAATTCATGAATCTCAGTGTGTCCAGAAGGGTTCCAGCATTCTTCTCAATGTGTGGAAGTTTGTTTGGTTTGACATCTTTCGTCTTAGCAAGGCTTGGTATCAATTTGAATGAGGAAATAGTGGCATGGAGTTTGACCATCAGTACTGGAGTTGCTGGTGCAATCATATTGCTTCTTGCATTGTTATTACTATTCAAGGGTCTCAAGCCATTGATGAATGAAATAGATATCACGTTTGGTTGAAAGAAAATATGGCCGCTTTATGCGGCCTCGATTTCTTTCACTTGAGTGCTTTCAACTTACTACGTTGAAAACCTAATGACATTAGGATTGGTGTTGCTAATACACCGAAGACACTTAGATTCACGATTAACTCAGTATAATCTCCAAAGACGATATCAGTTGTGCTTCGTAGAGCAGGAAGAATATAGGATATCATGAATCGATCAGTTGGATGAGGATCATCATCCGCAATATTAGCTGTGAAAACAACTACCAAATCCTCTTCTGGAGCGATGTAGATTTTCTGCTCATAATGGCCGCTAGCTGTATAGAAGCCATATTCAGGAAATATCCACCACTGATATCCATATGTCATCTGAGAAGATATCTGTACATCAGAATGCGATGCATCGAATACCCACTCAGAAGTAACAATTTCGGTACCATTCCAAGTTCCATTATTCAACATTAGGTAACCTAAACGAGCCATATCTCTAGAGTTTAGGTAGAGTCCTCCATCAGTATGTAGGACATCACTATTAGGCATAGACCACCAAGTGTAATCTCCAATTCCTATGCGATCGAACAAGTATTCCTCAGCAAAAGATTCTACACTTTGTCCAGTAACTATCTCTAGAATCACACCAAGAAGTACTGACATCCCGGAATTGTAATGCCACTCTTCACCAGGTTCTCTAACCATGGGTTGATCAAGGATGTGTTGGATCGGGTCGGTAGTGTCCCACATCTGCTTCAGAGTGTTTCTGTCATCAGTGTAGGGGTAGTCCAATTCAGTCCAATACATACCTTCTGACATGGTGAGCATATGGTACAGAGTAATGCTCTCCTTTCGTGAATCCATATTTGTAATTGTACGTTCTGGGAAGAAGTCAACCATTCTTTGACTTACATTGTCTATGAAACCCTCATGCAATGCAATACCGATTAGAGTCGAGGTGAAACTCTTTGTGCATGACTGAAGCATGTGCTGTCTTGTAGGATTGTAAGTATTTTCAGGGTATTCTTCCCATACGATGTAACCATCCTTGACTATGATTACAGAGTGAATGTTATGGGGAGCCTCCTCAATTTCATCCATCATTGCATTGAGATACGATGTGTCTATTTCATGGTCAAGTGGGTCTGCAGTTTGCCATTCTTCTGTGGGCCAATAATCTCGGTCTACACTAAGAAGGTTGGTTCTTTGATTAGTAGTCTGAGCTATTGCAGGAGAAGCGATGCTCATGAAGAGCATTAGGAAGAGCAGTATTGAAACGCACATTTTCAGATTGGTCAGTTTCATCGAATTTACACCTCATTACACAAGAATAGCAAGAAGCAAACTCATCCAATAGAGAATGGATGTATTAGCCACAAAGAGCCATTTCGCCTTTGTAGAATCTCCATAATGAGTCCCACCAAGTTTGTAACTGATTCCGAAAAAGAGTACAAACACCAATAATAGCACTGGGCTGAGAATAGCCAGGATTGTTGAAGGAAGTCCATTCAAATCCACGGCAGCTACAACATATTGACCATATGTTAGTTCATTAGACAGAACAACAAGTTTGAAGGCTTCAGCAAAACAGTTGAATAAAGTACTCACGATGACTAACATCGAAAAGTGCAGATGGACAATTGAAGGCAGGAATGCTTCACGAACTGATCTTCTTGCGAGTGGAAGTAAAAGGACTATCCCAACGGCAAGTGGAAGAACAATCAGTTCAGTTGTTATATTAGAGAAGAAATTGGGATTACCATCAACTAACGCAGTAGTATGAAACACCCAGTTCCAAGGCTCATGATAGATTTCTAAATAACCCGGGGGCCAGAGACCATATCCATACCAAGGAAATGTACCAACCCATCCTCCAGAGAAAGGAGTTGGAAAAGCAATAGCAGACCAAGTTCTTAACTCAGAGGATCCTGCATTACCAATATCTTGAACAACATCAGCAATGATGGTATAGAAAGAACCAACGATGTTGCTTAGAAAGAATACGGCAACTACGATATACAAAGCAAGCAATCGCAGAATAACTTCTTTCTGAACAAACTGAGATCTATCTTCATCAGGCATTTGTTGGAGATCTTCATTTGAGAGTGATTTGAAACCGAGTGGCTTTCGAGCAGTGTAAAGCCATCTTCTAACCTTACTAGTTGAATTCTCATTCGAATATTTAAGAATCATAATTGTAAATACATACAACAGAATCGGGATGAGGAAGAAAAGAACTAGTGCGAATACTTGAGGAATAATCATTACGAAACACCTTTTTGTCAATCATACCTTTTGTTAACCAATCTTGAAAAACCGACTAACGTTTCAGTTATGCCAAACGTTAAACAGTATTTAAACTTCTGATTGACGTAAGATTCGAGAAATAAGAGAAGCCGCACCATGTAGCTTCACAAAAGAAATAGTAGAAAGAGTTCATCGCTCATGTCTTGCTAGAATGTACCAAATGACAACTAGCCATCGTCCTACTACCCAGAGAGCCATTGATAAATGAGTTAGATATTACATTTGGTTGATTCTGCTATTACAATCTACCAGCTAACAGATATTGCATTCACTGGACAGACATCAATGCATCTCATACACCGTGTGCACTGAGAAATATAGACAGGAGTCACCTGCCAATAAGATGGATCCCAAGAATCATCACCATCCACAATTACATGATGTAGATGAAAGACCGGTCGGTCACACTGTTTCAGACACTTAGTGCAATTTCGCGGATCAATGTCACCATCAGGCCCACACTTTGATAAGTCAATTAGAATCTTCGTCTTCCCCTTTCTAACAGCAATCACTGTATCTCCTCCTAGTATCTACCAGCAACTTGTTTGATATCATTCCGTGGGACAAGAGTAAGTGCATTATGTTGACATGCATTTCTACAGTTCCCACACCCATAGCACTTGTCTAAATCCACGTTGACCATATCCTTTGTTGGACTAAAGCTCAAAGCTCCAAATTGACATGCACTCACACACGCTCTAAGTCCCTCACAGAGGTCAGGATTGAATTGGATTACATATTCTGCTTTGTAAAGAAGACCTATGTCATAATCATGCCGCATTCGTATTCCCATGCAATCAGGGTTCTCGCAAGAACAAATAGCTGATATGAAGGGAACTGGATGAAACCAGACAGTGGAAACCAGACCTTGTTCTGAAAAGCTCTCCAGCATACGAGTTGCTTCTTCACGATCCATTGGCCGCTTTACATTCTCAGGAATATAACGAGGTATCTTATCTACAATCTCACTATGGACACCAAAAATAAGACAACGTGCATCCTTCTCCCCCCTGCACATATACCGACATACGCAATAATTCAAGGTGAGTGGTTCAGTAGCAAGATTCTCTATAATGTAAGAAGCATCCTCAATTGGTAAAACTTGGCCAAAGTGACCATCAACCCCTATATGCTTGCGTTTTGGTCCCTCGTTATGCAAGACACGATTTATGATCCTCTTCACTACTCTTCCAACGATTGGCGTCTGAAGCTTGTATCCTGAACCAGCGAACTTCATTCCATAGACGGGCGTGACACCGGATCTATCAAAGACCTTGAGTATATCATTTAGATGCTCAACAGCATTGGTTTCCTCAGCAAGTTCCTTCTGATAGTTGCGGGCATTGAAATACCATTTTCCACCGTCACCATGTTTCAGACACCACTCACACAAGAATCACACCAAATGAATGCTATTCATTGACCTCTATAAGAATCATTTTACTAAGAACAGTGGTAGTTAGAAAAGAGAGGGATTTTAACCACCAAGATTCAACTTACCCAGAATGCATATTATTCAGCGTTAATCCATGGGTGGCAATTTCCAATTGCTGGAGCCTGAGGTTAAAGAAAATGACACCTATGAGTGTCGAGAAATGCTGAGAACGAATTCTCACTATCTTTTTATCATCTCCCGAAACACTCAGCACTAGATACTCATCACATTATACAGAAGGGAAAAATCAATGGGAAACAAAGAAGACCTAATTGCAATGCTTGGTGAAGAACTCAGTAAACAAAAAGCGATTTTTCAGAAACATGCAGGCAGGGTCATTAATCCAGACAACAGTCCGGAATATGAAGCCGCAAAGAAAGCTTTCGATGCTGCGGATAGAAAGATCAAATCACTAGAAAAAGAGATAGCCAGACTAATGACCGAAGAAGAAGCTTATGATCCTACAGTATGGGACAAAATTGGTGATTATTGGGATAAACTAACAGGCGATGATGATTCACCAAAGGATAGCGTTTCGACGGGTTTCAGAGGCTAGTTATGGACAGGAAAGACTATGAAAATCAAAGATAGGCATATTGCTAGATTAGGCAAGGAATTAGAGAAACAAAAAGCGATTTTCCATGCAAATGCAGGGAGAGGAACGAATCCGGATGGCAGTGATGAGTATTGGGAAGCGAAAGCAAAATTCGATGCGGCAGACAGGAAAATCAAAAAATTGGAAAAAGAACTGGCTAGATTGATAACTGGAGGTAAACCACTTGACCCTCCGAGCTTCGAGATTGAATTTCCCGATCTAAAAGATGCTGAAGGTACACAGACTCAACCTTCGCAATCAAAAGTGAAGGTCAACTAAGTTCAGGTTATGTTATCGTTTAGCAATGAAGGAAAAAGAAAGAAGGGGGTAGATTTCTACCCCACGAGTTTTAACGCATTGTGAGAGCCATGACAGCCTTCTGAGCATGCATCCTATTCTCAGCCTGATCAAAAGCGATTGACTGAGGACCATCGATGACTGAGTTTGTCACCTCAAAGCCACGGTCACAAGGCAAGCAGTGCATGTACATTGATCGGGGACCTGCAATCTTCATCTTCTCATCATCGCAAATCCAGTGCTTGTTCTTGTCAAAGACCTCTTGAGATTTCTCAAGCTCGGGCTTATCATTGAATGGTGGCATGAACTCCTTACAGGTCCATGCTTTAGGATAGACAACATGTGCACCCTCGAAGGCTTCATCCATGTCATTCACAATCTCGAAACTTGACTCGTTTTCCTCTGCAAACACTTTGCATTGGTCTAGGATTTTATCATCAAGCTCCATGCCCTTTGGATGAGCAAGAACAGTCTCACAACCCATCTT
>DAOWDY010000266.1 GCA_030638785.1 Candidatus Thorarchaeota archaeon | reverse complement strand
GAATATGTTAGTTGTTTTGTACGTGGGGACACATGGACTAGAGGGTTTGGTTACTAGTATTTGTCATGTAATTGTTCCATCTCAAAGATACTACTGTACCTGATCCGTTTGTACAGGATGTAGAGTGTAAGAGGTATGATGATGAAGATGAATGGTATCACGAGAGCGATGTATATCACACCAAGAGGAGCAAAGATCCCGAATAGCTGGAACATAGGACCCCAAAGCACCAAATCTCCGAACTGAAGAAATATGGCTCCCGATACATCAAAGAGAAGTGTACCAAAGGGTGCACTAAAGGCGAAAATCCCTCCAATGATTAGTGAAAGAACAGTCCACTGGGTTATGGAACGAACTGCAATTTTCACATATGGATAATCTTCTCTACTATATCTCTGTTTGTCAATCTTGTTCAAATCAAGTAATAGTTCCTCGGAGTATTTCGGACCTCCAGGTCCCATTGCAATGATCGCTCCAAAGAAGAAAATGAACAGTCCAAAACCTAAGACCAGCAAAGATGAAACAACAAGTACTCCAATGAGCATTCCCACCACACCTACAGCTATACCAAACCAAAGGGAGGTGAATAGAGTGCTGTACAAGAGCTGGTTCTGGAACCAGTTACCAATTTTGTTATGTTTCTTTCTTGAGAAATTGTCCATTACCCACTCATGTGAGAAACAGTCAGTGTAGGCAGTCTTTCCAGAGAAGTCTAGATCGTTGACGTCAAAGTTTTCTTTCAGATATCGATTGATTGACCTATATGTTCCGAAGTGTCTTAATCTGCCAAACGCGGATAACAGAACTAACGCTCCTGTTACAGCAAGTGAAATCATAATTTCAATCAATAGTTATCGCTCTTCTCTGGTTTGAAGAGTCATGTTCTTGGCTGTTTATAACACGTCCACTCTAGGCAAGATGTCGAATATATAGCGTTAAGGACAACACCCAAAAGGGACTCGTATGAAAAATCGCTCACGAGGATTGTATATGGCAGACGACGCGAAACAAGAAGAGAGAATGCTGATTCGAAAGTGGCTCAGACGTACTGTCTTCATTATTTTGATAATTGTAGTTATTGTAAGCGCTCCTTTCATCCTCGATGCAGTTGCCACTTTGGTAGCGGGTGGTAACTGGGATGCCTTTACTGAATCCTGGTTTGGTGCTCGTGGTTCTGCTCAGGTGTTCCTAGCTGGATTTGCAACAATCGTAGTCGTACTTGCAGTCATCATGTACCTCATTTTGGGAGCATTCAGCAGTGATGAGGGCGGCTGGTAGGATTATCATCTGAAGAAAGTGGCAGTCTTCCCTCAACAATCTCGTCTGAAATAGGAAAAATATAAGTTACCAATGGTAACTAATCCATCTACTCATCTTTGGTTCCGTAGGTTCGCACTTGGGTGTCACTAATGAAGTGGGAAGGGTTCATTCTTAGTCTGCTTCTATGTATGGGGTTGGTAGTGCCCTCAATATTCTCAGACTTTAATGATGCTTTAATTAGATTTGAAGATGCTGAAAATTCTTCGCAATTCGAGGATTCTCATACTTCCTTAATAACGACTGTTCAATCTATATTTCAGGAGAATAAGGGACAGATAACCAATCCTCTTGTACAGTACTATGGACGAATCCCTGGAGGTCTGATTGGTTTCGCGGAAAGCAGAGTTATTTTATATTTGTACGAATCAGACGATGCACTCATTTTAACGTTTGAGAACTCGCGAGTAGTAAATCCAAGGGGGATTAACGAGACAGAGTCTAGGTTCAATTTTTTCCTTGGAAACCGAGGAACTCACACAGACGTTAGATCAGTGCGAAGTGTTGTATTTGAGGAACTATGGTCAGGGATTGACTTAGTGTATGATAACTCTCCAAAAGGGGCAAAATATGAGTTTCGTCTTTCCCCTGGTTCGAATCCGGATGATATCAGAATTAGAATTAGCAATCATGATGAATTTGAGATTTCCAGAAGTTCGTTGTCAATGACTAAGAATGGTCAGTCATTCATTGACGAGGGGCTTGTTGCATTTCAAGACGGAAAAGAAGTTGAAGTAAGCTTCCTGGAGATTGGTCCTGATTGTTTTGGATTTTCAGTAACGGATTATGATGACTCGCAAATTCTCATAATTGACCCTATTGTTTATTCTACATATGTAGGTGGACTGGAAGCCGATCAATCGTATGATATTGCTGTTGATTCATCTGGAGCAGTATATGTAACAGGGGCTACGTTTGGGATACTCTTCCCTGAAGAATCTAGTCTCGAGATGACCACCTCAGATTATCAAGGAAGTTCTTGGGATGCTTTTGTGTTTAAATTATCTTCAGATGGCTCATCAATTCTCTGGGGGACTTACATGGGTGGCATGGAACAAGATATAGGTAGTTCAATAGCAGTTGATTTAGTAGGAACTGTGTATGTAACTGGGAATACTGGATCGTCAGATTTTCCCTTGGTTAACGCCTACGATGACTCTCTAGGTGGAGAGTTTGATTGCTTTGTCGTAAAACTCTCTATGGATGGGGGACTACTGGAATACTCGACCTATCTTGGAGGATCTGATGGGGATAGTGGAGCATCTATTGTGGTTGATGAATTCGGTGTAGTTTACGTAGGTGGATCTACATCGTCCACAGATTTTCCAACAATTAATGCCTATGATGCTACGAATAATGGAAGTAGCGATGCATTTGTTTTCAAGTTATCAGGAGATGGCTCTGTTCTCGAATACTCGACATTCATTGGAGGAGGAAGCGAAGACTATTGCGCATCAATTTCCGTTGACTCACAGCGAGCGGTTTACATGACTGGAGAAACCCGGTCTACTGACTTTCCTATTGTTAATGCATACAATGATACAATTGCCACCTACTCTTCTGATGTGTTCATTCTCAAATTATCTCCCACTGGACTCACACTAGAATATTCAACTTTCATAGGCGGAGGGGGTAACGATAATGGAAACTCAATTGCGGTTGACTCAATGGGCAATGCCTTTGTTGTCGGAAGAACTGGATCGATTGATTTTCCATTAGTGAATGCCATCGATGATGAAGTGGGAGATGAAAGGGGCGCTATGATGTTTTGGAGTGAGGCATTCATCCTTGGATTGACCCCAGCTGGTAACGAACTGATATTCTCGACCTACATGGGAGGATCTGAGCGGGATGACGCAACCTCCATTGCTCTCGACTCTGCCAGTAATCTCATTGTCACCGGCCTCACAGAATCTCAAGACTTCCCAAACTTCTTTCTTCCCAACACTACGAGTCACTTAAGCAATGTCTTTGTTTTGAAGATGGCCTCAGACGGATCTGTTGTATATTATTCTGAAATCTTCGGAGGAAGCGGTTATGATGTAGCTGAATCAATTGCTCTTGACTTTCAGAACAATATATACATCACAGGATCTACAAGATCCGAAGACTTCCCTGTGTTGAACGCGTATGATGACTCTTATAATAATGAATCAATTTATGACCGTTCAGACTGCTTTGTAATGAAACTAGAAGCAATACCAAATCCTTACACGCCTCCTGATACAACCCAGCTATTTGTAGTGGTCCTTAGCATAAGTATCATCGGGATTGTAATCATTGTTGATGTTCTTAGAAGAAGAAGACAATAGACTTCACCTGGGACATGGGTATCAATATAGGCTTACTTTCCAATAAGAAAGTTCAAAAAACAGAATGTAGGATGCAATTCTACTTCTTTAATCAAACCGGGAATTCTATGAGTTAAAAGCGGAACTGCATTACTCCTTCTTTTATGTAAACGAACTCAAGGTCAATAGACAAACTAACTTCTGAACGGGACTGAAATGATAAAGGCTGCACCATGTCTTTCCTTCTCCTCAAGAAGTTCAATTGTTCCTCCATATGATTCCACAATCCTTTTGGATAGATATAGACCAAGACCTCTTTCTTCTCCTTTAGATGTAGCCCCTTTTTGAAAAAGTCGAGGTTTGATGTTGGTGTCAATACCGGGACCATTGTCTCGATAAGTGATTATCAAATTCTTCTGTACAAGTCCCAATCGTATGGTTACAATAGCACCCTCGCCTACATATTCAGCAGTATTTCTAAATAAATTCTCTAACACTAATGGAAGAAGGATACCTAGTCGAATATCTTTAGAGCGGATCTTAGGTTCAATGAAAAGTTTGACTTGGGTTCCACCACTTGCATGCATAGCTCGCTCAGCCATTCTTTGTATAGTTTCAATAAAATCATACTCGCTACCACGTCCAACCGCTGAAAAGAGCTTGATGACTCGAGTCATCCTTTCACTCACAGCAAGAGAGGTCGAGATATATGATACAGAATCCTCTGGCAGGTTCTTGTTTTCATGTAATAATTCGATGAGTCCTTTGATAATTTGCATATCATTTCCAAGATCATGAGTCAGAACTGAGGTATAGACCTCAAGCTCTTGTGATCTTTGCTCAAGAAACTGTTTGTGGTCCTCGAGCTGCGCAAGATAGTAGTTTAATGACCACGCAAAGATTAGAACAACCAAGGATAGTGCTGCTTGATCGATAATAGGTTCAAGTGCCAATCCAAGACCAATACTAGGATGTGCGTTGCAGTATAGTAGCAGTCCAGTTGTTTGACCAACAATCAGTATAGCTTCAAATCTAGCTTTTAGCCATTGACTACCAAAGAGAGATGCAATAACGGGCCAGACGATTACAGGCAATACCACTCTCATTAAACCTTCACCAGTATATGAGGACAAGAATAGATATGGCATAATAGCTAGTGTGAGTGTTGTGATTACACCGGCAACTACTACATGTTTGGTTCTACTAATTATATAGATCACAAAGAAAACAGATGGGACAAAGGAGTACAGAACTAAATTATCAAAAAGTATACCAAGGAACAATTGAACTATAGGAGCCACAATCACGACCAAAAACAATGCTAAAGACAATAGCCTTGCCTTTAATCGAAGGATATCAGAACTGATATCACTTGAAGGTTCAAACAAAATATCGCGAACCTTTCTGAAGACAGAAATTTCTTCAGGTTTTTGATCTACTTCAGACATATCTAGCATATTCCTATAAAATTGTTCATAATATCAACTCAAAATACCATGTATTATTTAGTTGATAGAGTATTTTTGGAATTCTTGAAGGAACTTCACGGCAACCACGCCTTATTCAAATAATGAAATTGATTGATGTAATGAGAATCAGATCAATCAAAAAACCGAGTGGTTGGTAATCTACCACGAATTCATCGTGGGACCACCCGTAGTATCACTCCTTTTCTTTCCACTCAGACCCAATAGACCAAGATCCATTGATCTTCTCATCAACAATTCGGTGAATAATCAGTTCATCAAGATAATACGATTTTCCATCCTTATTTCGTATACCCGACATCTGAATCCGACTTGCTACCGTACCTCCTTCTTCTAGTATATCGTCTATTGTAATCTGAAAATTTGTGTACTCATCATGAATATCAATTACTGCTTTTTTGACCGTATCCCGATTAACAAAGACATCGGTTCGCATACCGTGACAGATATGTTCAGGCGCCATGAGTTCCTCTAGTAGTGAAACATCTCCCCTATTCCACACTTCCTCTATGTAACGTTTGATGATAGTCTTGTTAGTTTCCGTCAAAGGATTAGTCTCCGAAAGTAGACTACAGCTTTACTTCGATAAAAGTGGTATACATCAGAAATATCAGTCAAGCAGAACATTCAAAAAACCGAATGCTGGATTCACCTGTACTCCCTAGCAGGATGGAGAATACCATGACCAAGGATAGTTTCGAAGAACTCAAGAGACGCAGGGAAGAAGCCGCTCTCGGTGGAGGAGAGGCTCGAATCAAGAAGCAGCACGATGCAGGAAAGTACACCGCACGTGAGAGGATTGAGAAGCTACTTGACCCTGGATCCTTTGTGGAGATTGATGAATTCGTTGTCCACAGAGAAACTGACTTTGGTATGGACAAAAAGCAGATCTTGGGTGATGGTGTCGTCACTGGATTTGGAACCATCAACGGACGCAAGATCTACATCTTCAGTCAGGACTTTACTGTGTTTGGTGGTGCCCTAGCTGAGAAATACGGAGAGAAGATCTGTAAGGTCATGGACTTGGCTATGGAAACCGGTGCCCCCGTCATTGGATTGAATGATAGTGGTGGAGCTCGCATCCAAGAGGGAGTGAAATCGCTAGCCTCATACTGCTGGATTTTCAGGAGAAATACACTTGCTAGTGGAGTTGTTCCACAGATATCTGCAATTATGGGTCCGTGTGCTGGGGGTGCTGTCTATAGCCCAGCAGTCACTGACTTCACACTCATGGTGAAAGGAACTTCACACATGTTCATCACCGGTCCTAACGTCATCAAGACTGTCACAGGAGAGGAAGTGACCTTTGAGGAGCTTGGTGGAGCGATGACACACAACAGCGTGAGTGGTGTTGCATCTTTTGCCAGCGAGGATGAGGACCATTGCTTTGACCAGATTCGAACTCTATTAAGCTACATTCCAAGTAATAACATGGAAGATCCCCCCAGATTCGATACTGGACATGCACCTGATGATGTGGACATGTCTGTAGATGACATCATTCCGGATGATCCCAACAAGCCCTATGACATGAGAGATGTTGTACGCAAGCTTGTTGACAACGGTGAGTTCTTTGAAGTGCATGAACACTGGGCTCAAAATATGATGGCTGGATTTGCTAGATTTGACGGACGCTCCGTTGGTATTGTTGGACAGAATCCTGCATT
>DAOWDY010000267.1 GCA_030638785.1 Candidatus Thorarchaeota archaeon | reverse complement strand
CAAATGACTTCATAATCTTGGATTGCCGCCATTGTAAATTGATATCTGGTTGACACAAGCCTATCATTATTATTTTCCGAATAGGTCTTTTGGTTTCTTAGTTGGGAATGTTGAAAAGGCATATCTGTTCGCCAGAGTTTGAACTTTCTTGACAAAAGCTCTCGTGACCAATCTTGATAGTGACAACTCAGATGACTGGGCAAAAGTCTACAATCAAGTGATGCAAAGATCTCTTCGTTTCACACCTCTAAGTGGAAGGACTTTGGAAAAGATTGTTGAATTGTTACAATCCCACAATGTCACATTTCTCATTGGATATGAGAGAACCAGACCTTCCGCTGTCTGTTCATATTTCATCGATGAGAAAGGTCAAGAACTCAATATCTATGATTTGTGTGTGCTCCCCGTAGATCGTCATGTTGGTGTATCCCTCCTGGATCAGTTGCTATCTCTTGCACGCTCAGTAGATTGCAAAAACGTTTCAACTTGGATTCCATCTAGTAGCACAACATCACTTGATGTTCTTGGTGAGTATCTCTTCAATCCTGGAAGAGGTATGTCTCTTTTGAGGTGCTTTCTTGCAGAAGCACCTGCAGATTTCAATAGTGAAATAATCAATCACACATTAGAGGAAGACACCAGCATATCCACACTCCCATTTCACACTCCGTATCAGATGCAGTCAATTACTGAGAGTCTGATGTCCCCTTGGATGCACTCCTATTCTGTTGCGGGCGATGATGTGAGTAGTGGTTTAGAGATCTTTCTCTCAACCAAATTACATCGACAGGCTTGGATATTTACATCAGAAGATTCAGACTCACCTGTTAGTGATGAAATCCTGAGCAGTACTGCCGCCTTCCTACATGATCTCGGTGTCCGGGATATTCTTGCGGAAGTTGAATCTGAAGACTTATGGCAAAAACCCTACAGAAACATGGGCTTTGACAGAATCTCAACTCGGTTTGAGCTGACTTTCGACTTGATGTATTGACAATACTCAAGTATTGTTATTTGGCGCCACATGTATTTGAAGAAAACTCAATCACAAAACACGTATATATCTGGATAATACATTGATTATGTCCTCGCCGGGAGGATGGGGCATCGGACGAGCGAGTTTAGCGAGCTCATAGACGTTATGGGTTGTTCTCTCCTTCTTAACATCTGCTGGTCGCGGTTCTCTCGGGTTTATCGATGAGGTAACCCCTTTGTGAGCGCCTTGTGCGCTCACCCCCTTTTCTTCCTACAAGTCCTCATACCTGTGACAGCTGACCCAATGGTCAGTTTCCACTTCTCTAAATTCTGGAAACTCCGTCTTACAGATATCGATGCAGTAGTCGCAACGTGGATGAAATGGGCATCCACTTGGAAGTTCCGTCATATCAGGCGGTTCTCCTCTAATTCCTCTTAGTGTGGGTCTCTTTCCTCCTGCGCGCATTCGCATCATTGCAATTGTTGGAAAGGAACTCATCAAGCCCATTGTATAAGGATGAGAAGGATGGTGAAACATCTGCACCGCAGCACCAATCTCCATCATACGGCCAGCATACATTACAGCAACCCTATCTGATAGCTCTGCGATCACTCCAGCATCGTGGCTGATCAAGATGATAGATACATCAAAATCTTCTTTGATCATCTGTAGGACATTCATTATCTGCCTTTGGATGGTCACATCGAGTGCGCTTGTTGGCTCATCGGCAATGACCAAATATGGGCCAGATATTAGCGCCATGGCAATAAGAATGCGCTGTGCTTCTCCTCCAGAGAAACTTCCGGGGTCCATTATGTACCTAGTTTCTGAATCTGCAAGACGCACGAGGTCGAGAAAATCAAGCACCTTTTTCTTCATACCCAAGAGGCGAACATTCTCATCGTGTATCTCCAAAGGTTCTCCTGTCTGCATACCTACTGAATATTGTGGATTGAGCGCGTGTGTAAGTCCTTGTGGAATCATCGATATCTCTTTACCACGTATCTTGACAAGATCTTCATTATCAAGCTGTAGCAAATCGTGACCCCTGAATACAACTTGTCCTCGAGTTCCTGCTCGCTCCTCCTCTTCCTTCTCAAATTCCTTCAATAGTCCGGGTGATTTTGCAGCACCTGCAGCAAACTTGGCCATCCTGTTAAAGAGGCCAACAAGTGAGAGTGCCATTGAACTCTTTCCACATCCACTCTCGCCAAGGACGCCAAGACACTCGCCAGACTTTACCGTGAAAGATACATCTCTGACAGCTTTAATGAGACCTTTTCTGGAAGGATAGTATGCATGTAGGTTCTTTACGTTCAGGAGAATCTCGTCTTCGGACATATATCACACAGCGAATTATCGCGTTTGGTCTGCTTTTAAAATCCGTTGATTAAGCAGGACAAGATAGCATCCATCTAGATAACACTCTTAATTGATGTTCTTGCATTCTTTAAGAGCCAGCGACCTGCCCAAGGTGATAATGTCATGCAGCTCATTGAACAAGGACTACTTAGGGACATCACTATCGTATTGTCTTCTGGTGTCATCTTCTATTCTTTATTCTTCGTGTTCTATCTCATTACTACATGGGCTAGGAGTCCCTTAAGAAAAGTTATTGATGTTCGTTTTGCATGGGCAATCTTTTTGCTGGGGCTGGCAACGAACACATTCAGCTTCCTTCTTACTGATATCACGCTTCTTCCACAAGTTGAGTACATATTCTGGATAAAAACTGGCTACATATCATTGATGATTGCAGTCACTGGATTCTTTTTTGCACTTGAGAGAATCCTTCCTTACAAGACTCGATTCTCTTTCACAATTATTGGATTTCTAATTACTAGCATAACTGCATTTGTTCCCCAAGATATCATGAGAGTCATGGCGTATGGATTCGGAAGTTTGGTATTTGTCCTTCTGTCACTTTTCTTTCAATACTTCAAGGCTCACACTACAGAAGATACGAAGTTCAGTTACCAACTACTATTCTCTGGAGTTCTCATCGGATTTATTGGATTTATCCTGCGGAATGATGTTGTACTAGTCAATGTGGGCCCAGAGCTATACCTCTTTGGTATCTTCCTACTCATGGTCGGAATTCTGATGTTTGGAGGTTCAATTCTTCAGTCACCGGCATATGATGAGTTGGATTGGGCTGAACAAATCAACGAGTTGTATGTAATAGCAGATGGAGGTATTCTCATGTTCTATCACAGCTTCCAAGAGGGAACTCGGATAGACGAAGATTTGGCTGCAGCTGGTATTTCTGGCTTTCAAGAGTTATTGAAGGAGATAACAGAATCAGATGAAGGGTTCAGGAGAGTATCAATTGGATCTAATGAGATTCTTTTCTCACATGGTACCAGCATAGTGACTGCCTTGGTAGCGAAAGCACCTTACGGAATATTGCTAGATAAGGTGGATGACTTCACAGAGAAGTTTGAGATGCTCTTTAGTGAAAGAATCCACCAGAAAATGCGTCCACTAACAGGCGAGTTGCCTGCTCTTCTTCTAATAGAGAATGTATTTCATAATCCAGAAGAGGTAACTTCTCAAAAGAAATCTGCATAGAATTGTATCGTTTGATTCGGAAACCTGCAATCAACGCAATTTTCAATCTTTGTGGAACCCTTAATATCTAAGAGTCACCCACACTTCCGAAAGTGTGAGCCAGGACCAAAGGTTTCAAAGGAGCCTTCTCCTACTGGTCAGGACAGCGAGTTGAAGATATGAACGAAGAATGGTTTAGACAGATGCTTATTGACGCGCATAATAACCAACGTACCCATCTAAGAAGAATAATAGATGGACTCTCTGAAGACCAGATGAAGAAAGAGATGTCTAAGGACGAGGACTTCACAAATATAGCCAGACTCTTGTGGCATATTGGGAGTGCAGAAATCTATTGGTTCTACAAGAGTGGTCATAAAATCGGTCAACGGTTTGACGACTCTGATTTAGAAGTTGTATTGAAGAAAATCGCAGAGAATACAGAACGAGTTGCTGAAGTCATCAACACTTGTAGTATCGAGCAACTGCGAATTACACCACCTTCTCCTGAGGGTGGACCATCTGTTGCTTGGGCACTTCTTCGAACCTTCATGCATGGTATCTACCACACTGGTCAGATCGCTAAAATGCGAAGAATACTTGGAGCACCAGATTTGCCAGTTGAAGATGTTAATAGCTGGAGTCTTGCAGTAGATTCTGTTGCAGCCTTAATTCATGGCTTTCTTAATGACTCGATTCAATTCTAGTCTATATGGAGAACTCAGGAAGCTCACCATATCGATGACAGGCAACTCTGTGTCCTGGTTCAACCTCGCGATACTCCGGTACTTCAGACTTGCAGATTTCTTGGCAATATTCACATCGTGGATGAAAGACACATCCTGATGGTGGGTTAACCATGTCTGGTGGAGATCCTGGAATTCCTCTCAACAAAAGTCCCTTCTCTCTAATCTTCCTCATCATCTCCATAGATGGATTGCTCATCAGGAATGCTCTAGTGAAAGGATGACTTGGGCGTTTGAGAATCGTAACAACATCTGCGAATTCAATCATCCTTCCACCAGTCATTACTCCAATTCTCTCAGAAGCCTCTGCATGAAGACCCAGATCGTTACTCAGCAAGAGCATTGATAGTTTGAGTTTT
>DAOWDY010000164.1 GCA_030638785.1 Candidatus Thorarchaeota archaeon | reverse complement strand
TTTCAATTCAGCATCGGTAGACTGTCTCACCAGGTATCCAGATATCATCTCTGCAGCTGTTCGCAAGAGACGGATTTCACCAATAGTCCATTGACGTTCTGTCTTAGTATCATCAAATCCAATGTACCCAAACCACTTTCCCTGAACCCAGAGAGGAATAATGAGGACAGCCTTTACTCCAAGTTCTACCAACTTGATCTGTTCCTCATCTGGGAAATCTGTAACTAAACCCACAATATAGCGTCCTTCAGACAGTTCTTTATTCCATCGAGTAAGGCCATCTTTGTACGGTGTAAGACGTCTTGGATACAGATCCTCCGCTCTGACCACTCCCTGATCAACAGACTCAACCATGATTCTTGAAGAGAGGCCAATGTCCTTGTCGTTAACGTTTTCGAATATATACACTCTACTAGAATCTGTTACTTTGCGAAGTGCTTCTAGCGCATAGTCAAGGGAACCTTTGGCCTCCTCCATACTAAGCAACAAAGATTGTGAAATGTTCGCCAGAGCTTTTTCATATTCAAGTCTCATAGCAAGAGCCCTCTCTGCATCTTTTCTTGCTGTGATGTCGCGGGAAACAGAAACAATGCTCCTTCCATCCTCATGAGGGGATATACTAGCAGAGAACCAGAGTACATTTCCTTCGATTTCTAATGAGTAATCTAACGTTTCAGGTTCGCCGGTTTCACGAACTCTCTTCGCTGTTCGAATAAGAGAATCTGCTACAGTTGCTGGAAGTGCTTCGGATAGGTGTTTCCCGATAAACGTCTCTGGATTTCCGTAGATCAACGAGGGGTCCGAATAATATACTTCAGTATACTGATCTTCCTCATCAAAGACGAAGATCAGATCTCTCATAGATTGTAGGATGGTACGTACCTTTACTTCACTCTCACCTAGGGCTTCCTGAGTAAGTCTTCTCTCAATGACGGTTGCAAACATTTCTGCCAAGACTTCGAAGAAAAGGCGTGACTCTTCTGTTTCATCTCTAGGTGTATAGGCTGCGATGTTTAATACTCCAAGGAGATCCCCTGTTGAACTCCTGAGAGGCCAAATGACTGTAGCCTCAATACCTAGTTTTTCAATTCGTTTACTTCTGTCAACCATTGTTGGATCCTTTCTGACATTTGGGGAGAAGATTGCTTGCATACTGAATGCACTTTCTGATCCTAGATACCCACTGTCTTCGAAGGGACGAACATATAGTTCCTTATCGAGTTCATTAGGGTCAACACCAATATGTGCAGCTAGAACAAGTGCCTGCCCTTCATCATCAAACAATCGAACCGTTCCAATATCATAACCGAGTGTTGACATGATTCCCTCTAGTGTCTGCTCACAGAGGTCCTCAAGTGTGGGAGCATTGATTGCTGCTTCAGCTATTGATTTGTATGCTCTGCGTTCCCGTTCGAGAATCGCCTCGTTTGTCTTATGCTCCGTGATATCGTGGAAAGCAATGACAAAGGAGTATCTCTCTTCATGAGGATTGAATGATATCATGACTTTTACAGGCACCATGCTTTGATCTGATCGAACAACCTCAGCTTCGAAGGAAGTCGTTGAGGTTTCACCTTTCTCAAGCAACTCGCTTGCCGCATTTTCTAGAGTCCATCTCAAGCGAGGATGTAGAATGCTTGTAACGTTGAGACCTAGCACAGTATCCTTACTGTGGCCAAGAAGCTTCTGAGCTTGCGGGTTCCAGTGTGTAATCTTAAGTGCTCGATTAGTCGCCAGTATTGCATCAGGCATCAGGTCCAGTAGTGTTCTCTGGCTTGCTTCTGCAATAGTAAGCTTGCCTAGCAGCTCTTTATTCTGATTGGCTACCTCTGCAGCATAGGACAGTTTCTGACCAAGCACCAAAACAGCCACTGTCTTGTGATTGTGCCGATTTGCTCCTTCATCTGTCAGTCCAACTTCTTCGCCTGTATCAAATCCAACTATGTACATATCAGGTCTAAAGGATCTTACATTTTCTACATCGTCGGCAGCTTGTTTTGATAACATACCTCTTCGGAAAATACTGGAGAATAAAATGCAGAGAATTGGCTCCTCAATACTTCCACGTATTAGCGCCTTGTTAAATGCTTCAATCCCTGCCTCTTCTAAATCATTTCCATCAGGATGGAGAACTGTAAGAATGGTTCCTTTTGGAATGCTTCTTGAGATCTTGACACCTTTCTTCAAATCTATCTCTTCAATTAGGACATGTCTACAACTCCCATAGGTATCCACTATGCCAAGATTCAGTGATTTAGTATCCCCAAATTTCTCAAGCTCCTCACCAGCTGGATTATCGTTGAACTCAGAAATTGTTCTGCTCCGAATTTTTGTTACAATAAGCTTCTCATCGGATAGACTGAATCCATGTGCAATACTCGTCCCAATTCGGAGGTTTGTGTCAATGATGATAAGGAGGAGTGCGTCAGAGTAAATCTCTTGGTTGAAGATTACCCTGCTTGTTCTAGCCCCTGAAATATTGAGGGCTGATCCGCCAGTGAAAGGGATTCTATTGTCGGATTTCGCTCTGACTTCTGTTAATAGTGAGGTCATGTCCAGTGGTGTATCTGAATCTGGACTTGTCGTCAGAATCATACCAAATACTGACCTCCCTACATCCACAAGGCTTCGCCAATTATCTTCGCGGTCTTTGCCAAAGAACCGATCGATATCATCCGATTCTATTGCATCTTTAAGAGCGGATTTCCAATTTTCAGCCAATCCTCCCCCAATTCCTACGTTAAGAGTGAGAAAGGGGGAAGCAACAGCTACTGAACTGACTTCAATGTCAACCCTTTCAGTTCCAGTTTGTATAGAAGCCACGCCGATTACGGGTGCATCCTCAACTATTGTTGAGATTCCTGCAAGGACTTCTGAGAGACCCTCTTCACCTCTGATGTGAACTAGGAACACCGAGAGTGGATGTTCAGTGATGCTCTCCATGGCTTTAGTTGCAGCTTCAACTCCAACAGCGAAAGGATCATTTCCTCTGACGATCGCATATCCCACCTCAACATTGGGGATTGTTTGACCTTCCGCCATGTTTCTCATAACCATCCGAATACTCTCGAATTAAGCTCTGCATGTGTACTATCCATCATAAAGAATGCTCGTTTATCCCAAACTTAGATAGATATGGTTTAGCAGCTGTCACAATCTATATCAGTCATTAGAGTAAACCAATTCCATCAATTCAATTAGAAATGGAGCGTTCTTTAATGGCCACTGCAACGATTTATACTGCACCCAAATGCCCACACTCAGAGAAGCTAAGACAGTTTCTTGATGAGCAGGGTGTCAAATACGAGGAGAAATGTGTACTCACAAATATGGAATTGTTCGATGACATCTTTGAAAAGACGCAACAGAAGGGAATTCCTCTTACAATATTGGGTGGTGACGTGTTCGTCGGATTTGATCGAAGAACTGAGCGTAGAATCAAACGTACTCTGGGGGCGTAAGAATGTACGATCTAGTAATCATTGGAACCGGTGTCACTGGTTATGGTGCAGCGATGTATGCAGCTCGCTTAGAACTCTCCGTTGCCGTCATCGGTGATGTCGATGGTGGTACAATCACACTCACAGATGATGTTGCAAACTATCCTGGCTTTAAACAGTTAACAGGGACTGAACTTGCTAATGAAATTAAAGGTCACGCTGAAGCGTATCCTGTCTATATTGAAACCGGTACAGTTCAGGACCTCATTAAGGATGAACAAGGGTTCTTCTATGTTATTACTGATAAAAAGACGTACCTATCAAAATCAGTTCTAATAGCTACAGGAATGAAAGAACGTGAACTAGAAGTCCCAGGTCATGAAGAATTGCGTAACAAGGGCGTAAGCTACTGTGCTCTGTGTGATGCTCCTCTCTTCAAGGGGAAAGTTGTATCAGTTGTAGGTGGAAGTGATGCTGCCGCAAAAGAAGCACTTCTACTTGCTAAATATTGTTCCAAGGTTTACTTGATTTACCGAAAAGAACAGATACGGCCTGAACCTGTAAACGCTCGACGAATTGAGAAGGAATCCAAGATCGAGGTCATAACTAAGACAAACGTTACTGAGATTATTGGAACCGATCGAGTCACTGGCGTAAAACTGGATAAGCAATACAACGGTTCTGACTCATTATCAATGGATGGCGTCTTCATTGCAATTGGAGGTATCCCATATTCTGAACTCGCTGTAAAAATAGGTGTTAACGTCAATGAAAAGGGTGAGATTATCATTGATCGGTCAAGTAAAACCAATATCCTTGGCGTCTTTGCAGCAGGAGATGTAGTAGACACCGAATTCAAGCAAGCCATTACTGGAGTGGCTGAGGGAGTTCATGCTGCTTATCAAGCATATCGCTATGTCAATGAAACAGAATTTGTAATCACCTGTGATAGATAGGTGATTCAATCTCTTTTCAGCTAGTAGGACCCAATGCAATACGCCATGGATATATTTCAGCGTGAAAGACATTGGAAGATACAGCTGGATCCAATTGCATAATTATCTCAGCTTCTTTTCTGTTCTCAACCTCAAGCATAACTAAGCCGAATAACACGTCTGTAAACCTTCCAGCCATCATAACCTTACCCTCCTGATTGAGTTTCTTTAGGTACTCGAAGTGCTCGCTAACACGTTCACCTGAACCTGGCTGACCATATTCAGGAGCTGGTCTTAGGATTATCACAAATGATTCTGTATCAGTCATCATCATACCTCGCTAAAAGAAAAGGAAAGTCGATCTGTCATGACCGACTATTGTTCAGCAGCTTCAAAAAGTTTCTCAACAAAAGCTTCAGGTGACACCGCACCTTCAAGATGCACGGTTTCATTGATGATTGTCTTGGGAACACCAAAGACTTGATATTTTGTAGCCAAATCCTGAAACTCTAAAGCCTCGACCATGTCGGCTTCAATAAGTGGATTCAGAATTGCTGCATAGTGAGCTAGCCTTACCATGTTTGGACAGTAAGGACACTGGGGTGTAGTAAATACCTGAATATGAAGTGGCTTGTCAATATCTTTGATATCCGCAATAACATCAGGCTCGAGAGGTACTGCACCAGTGGAAACAGCAACAATTCCTGCAATCAGTGCACCGAACTCGTGACCAGCTGGAATGCCAAGGAATCTAACTTTGTACTTGTCCTTGCCATGTAGTACTATTGTTGGGTGATGTTTAATACCCAATTCACCTGCAACGCCTTCCCCTATCGTGTCATTATGCTTTTCCACTTTTACCTTGTTTGAAAGCTCGGCTATTTGATTAATCAGTTCAGCCGTATCTCCACAGTATAAACATTCATGGTCTTTTACAAAGAGGTGAGCGGTCACTTCTTGTTCAAGACTTGCAAACATTACTTTCACTTGTTCTTTGGTTGCTTGGTCCATCTCCACTACCAAATATAACACCACATAATAATTTACAATTGTTATTTTTATTCGTTGCGGTGGGGGCCAAAACTCAGTTTCAGCTTCTATAATTCGAACTTGGTAATCTATCAGATAAGTTGTCTATGTTGATTCGATTTTCGATCCGAACGACAGCCTTACCACTCTCTTTAGTGACTTTCATAACATCGTACTGAGAACATAAGGAGAAGCTCTCTCCCTCCTTGAGTCGTCCCAAGACCTTCTTTCCGAATGGGCCATTCAGATATTCCATGTACAGTTTTGCCATTCGCTCCATTTCTTTCCTACGTTTATCCATAGACTAGCACCCAACGAGCATACGTTAGGCGTGCAATTAGATATAGTGTTCATTTGCTTAAAAACACATTCTCTCAAAAAAAAATTATACCTATTTCATCCATGTGATACGGTCTTCATCAATTAGTTCTTCTATTGCGTATGGAATTTTCTTTCTCTTTCTCAGAGATGCTTTTGCTTGAAGCTGTGTATCCCCAGGGACTCCCAAGTCCTCAAGATCGGTACACCCGTATAATGGCTCGATGTCAAGAGATTCAAACTCATTCTCTTCAGGATGGTCACTGTAGAGATAGAGCTCTTCAAGTGAAGTACAATTCCTCAGTGGACCAAGGTCTAATTTTCTGAGTCTATTTCCAGCTAAGTCCAATGCTCTGAGTTCAGTAAAATTCAGAAGTGGGTCGAGACTAATACTCTCAAGTTTATTCATTGCCAGTCCAACACGTCGGAGACCTGTAGCTCCTTCAAGAGGAGATAAGTCCACATACTCTAACTCATTTCCACCTAAACGTAGAATTCGCATGTCCGTCCAATCTTTAGCTGGGCTTAGGTCGACGTCTCGTAAGACATTATGATGAAGATAGAGGAATTTCATCTTCGTACAACTACTCAGAGGTGTGAGGTCGACGGAAGAGAGCTCATTATACATGAGGTTGATTTGTGTGAGATCATAGCAATTGGATAAAGGGTTCAAATCAATCTCTGAAAGGCTGTTGTTCTCAAGCTCGAGAATCTCAAGCGTGGTCAGTTCATTTAATGGAGAAAGGTCAATCTCAGGAATCTGATTCGTAAAGAGACGTAACCGCTTCAAGCTTGTATTCTTTAATGGGTCAAGTGATAATTCCTGAATCCCTGTTGAACCGAGATTTAACTCTGTAAGGTTCTTACAATTAGCAAGTGGTCTGATATCAATTCCTTTCAAAGGATTCTTGAATAGACTGAGAGTGGAGAGATTAGGGCATTTTGCGAGTGGTGAGATATCAATCGCCTCGATTCGATTCCTACCCAGATCCAGATCTACTAGATTTTTAGCTCCTTCTAAGGGTGAGAGATCTACCTCGACTATCTTCTTACTTGAGAGATTCAGAGTAATATCATCCTCATCAAACTCAACTTCTTTTTTCTTTCCATCTTTGAGAACCAGATTTAGAAATATCTCGGACAATTCCTACCTTACACCTTATCGTTATTTTACGACGCTAGGAAATCAATGGCTTTTCAATCTTACCTCATGGATGTCTTCCTATAATTTAGTGCGATAAGTATCTCATGTGCAACCGAAACAACCACAGAGCTACAGTTTTAAATCAGATTCTAGGACAAGCGCAAAGTCATCTGGAGATGAAATCACGTGGACAAGAAGTATCTAGGAGTTCTGCTCATGACAGGTCCTTACACATTTCAGAACAGTCACACGTTCTACGACCTGACCAAGGCAGCTTTAGAAAAAGGGTACGGCGTCAAGGTATTCTTGTTTGTTGATGGCGTGAATAATGCCAAACTCAACCAAGACCCTGATCCCGATATACCAATGAATAAGAAATTCCAAGAACTTGCAGACCTAGGTGTTGTGTTCCAAGCATGTGGATTATGCACATCTGCCCGAGGATTTGACCAAAGAGGTTCAGATTACGAACCGGGTATAGAAGTATCAGGACTTACTGATCTTGCTGAGATAGTTGGAGAAGTAGACCGTTTTATAACACTCTCAATTTAGGAGGAAAGAACAATGGAGTTTGAAGAACGACCAGTTTTGCTCTTGATTAAGAGTAGACCCTTTGGCACGATTATCAACTTCGAAGGCTGGAGAGCCTCAGTTGGAATGTTCGGGATGGATCATGAGCCTACAATGCTCTTCATGGGTGATGGTGTATACGCTGTTTTGAAGAATATTGATGATATGCCAATTCGAATGTTCAAGGCGACATTCAAAAGCTTTGAAGGAAAAATTTGTGTGAGTAAGAAATCCTTGGAGGAGAGAAATATCAGTCCTGATGAGATTGTCGGGGATGCTGAGATCATTGATGAAGATGCAATAGCTGAAGCATTCATCGAGAACGATATTATTGTTACATTTTAGGAGGTCATGATAAATGAAGTTTTTAATTTGGCTTTCAGGCGAATGCAGCAGTCTCCATGAGATTATAACCGCTCTCCAAAAGAAGGGCAATGAAGTAGGAGTATTACTTGTCCAGGATGGAGTGTTTCTTACTGACAAAGGTTGCCCCCATTCAAAGGAAATCATTGACTTACAGGTTCCTGTGTTTGTATCAAAGATGCATCTTGAAGAACGTGGTATTGTAGACCGTATGGTTGTAGATGTGAAGGTCATTGAGTATCCTGAAATGGTTGATCTGATGATGGAGCAGTACGATAAAATCATCAGCATGTAATTGCTAAGGTGGCAATCCGCCACCTTCCTTCATTTTATTCTTAGAGTTTAATTGCTACAGTACATCCTTCGCCAATCGTAACTACTGTACTCTCAACATTTTCTAATACAAGCTGTTTGTTGAATTTATGAATCCCTTTTCTGGATTTATCCCATTCTTCGATTGGGAGCATCGCTGGCCAGAGTGTATCGTCAACCAACAGGAGCCCTCCCTTTCTAAGAACCCTTAAACAGTCTTGCAACATGGCAGGATACAACCTCTTTGATGAGTCCTGAAATACTACATCGAAACCGGCATCGTCTAACGTGGGTAGAATATCCACGGCATTGCCTATCTGAATATCAATCACATCCTCGACTCCCTCTCTAGCAAAATGGCGTCTTGCATGGTTTGCAACATCCGGATTTAACTCAAGAGTCGTTACTCTACCTCCATATACCTTTGCAACATTCGCCAGAATGGTTGTAGAAAATCCGATACTCATTCCAATTTCTAGAATAGTCTTATGTTGAATAGCATGAAGGAAGACTTTGAATAATCGAGCAATATCGTCCTCAATTATAGGGTCATACTCCCTCGTTTCTGACTGGGATTCATAATCTAACGCTTTAGGACTATCTTGACCTTTGTAAAGGTCTGCAATGTAAACCACTGCTTGTTCATAATTGAGATCCAAATAATCACCAAAGATGATACCTACAGAGAGAATATCATCTTTTGCAATGGTGATACACTAATTACCTACTGGAAGTGCTACTTTTTCTTGCCTGGAATAATCATGACTTGACCTAGAAGATCGCCAGGTAGGACTGGTGCTTTAATGTGAGAATGAAACATTGCTTTGTCCGCAATTCGCGCATCGGAATGATTACAGAACTCCAAAGAACCGACACATGACACGAATCCCATGCCGTTTGTTCCATAGAATGAGTTGATTACAGCTGCGAATGCTGGAACTTCAATTGGCTCAATACTGAAGATGGTTGAATCACCTTTCTGCACAGAGATTTTTTCTGCAGCAATAATCGGTGTTACCTCCACATTGCTCCAGTCAAAAGAAACATTGGTTTTCTCAAGTCCCTCTACAGCGGTTCTGATACGATCCATACCCAATGAGGCTAAGTCGTTGCTACAGCTAATTACCTAGATTTTATCTGCCATCTTGAGTGCTCTTTCTATTATTAAAATCCCAGATAGACAAGGGATTATTGAACAAATTCGATTGATTTCTGTCAGTATCCCTATTTAGGGTTACCATTAACTATATCTTACATTTTCAAAATATAACACTACGGGACGTAGAAGAATGATGAACACTGATGAGATTATGAATCTTGCATTGGGTATGGCTGGTCTAGATTCAATACCTGCAGATACTGGCATTCATGTTTCTGGAGAGAATATTAGAAAAGTTCTCATCGGGATTGACATGGGAACAGCAGAACTTCTTCTCGCAAAAGAACTTGGATATGATCTAGTAATTGCCCACCATCCATCTGGAGGCACAACACGGACACATTTCGAAGAGGTCGTTAAACTTCAAATTCAACAAATGGTGGATGCAGGTATTTCCACACATCTGGCTGAGAAGGCACTTCAACCAAGGCTTGATACTGTAAAGCTAAGAGCCCATGTCAGCAACTATGACCAAATCATCTCGGGTGCGAAACTACTAGGTCTCCCCTTCATGAATGTACATCTCCCCTTAGATTTGGTATGTAGGCGACGATTTACAGAGATAATCCAGAAGGGAGTTGCCTCGATTACGAAACCTCGCGTAAAAGATGCACTCGCAGCCATCAAGACTCTTCCTGAGATGCAAATTGGACTTACTGAACCACTTGTATATGTTGGCTCACCCGACAATCTATTGGGTAAATGGATTGTTGCAATGGCTGGTGGAACCAATGGCGGTGCAAGTGTTGCGAAAGCCTACTTCAACCATGGTTTTTCAACAATCTTCTACATGCACCTTGCAGAAGCTGATAAGAAGCAGTTGGCTTCAGACCCCTCAGCAGGCAATCTAGTTGCCACAGGACATATTGCATCTGATTCAGTCGGAATTGCGCCTTTTGTGCATGCTCTACGAGAAAAAGGGCTGGAAGTAACTCCAATGAGCGGCGTATTTGTTCCTGAATAGTTCTTAAGCTTGATACTCAGGGACCACTGGTGGATATTCACTCGCTGATCCATTTACTCTCCAACGACCATGAAGATATGACCCAGTAAGTCACCTCTCATGATTGGTCCTTTGATTCTTGAAGTGAACATCACTCTATCTGCAATTCGGGTTTCATTGAACCTCTTGAATTCAGTAGATCCTATGCATGCAAGATTGCCCATGACCATTGGAAACATAGAAGGAACGTAATACTGCAACCTTAGCTAGTATCTCGATTTGCCTTATCTGAACAATCTGAGTCTGACTTTCTTCAAAATCCATTCTCAAATTCAATTAGATTCCTGGTATCTTCACACGATTATAGGTATATTCCAATATCCATGAGATTATACTAATTAGTACAAGGAATACAATCGCAATTAGAACATAAACTTCTATTGTCAGAAAAGTACGCCCAGCAGCAAGTTTAGCCCAAGCAAAGAGTTCTTCGACACCAACCAAATATGCTACGGTAGTATATTTCGGAAGATAAACTGCTTCATTCGACCAAGCAGGTATTGCACGTCTAAGGCTTTGAGGAAGTATAACAAATCTAATCAATTGTCTTCTCGTCATTCCGATTGATGTGGCAGCAAGTGACTGACCTGTAGAGATAGATCCCATAGAACCCCGGAAAAACTCAGCTTGATACGCTGCGCTGTTTAATCCTAGAGTAATAGCACAAAGAAGAATTCTGGTGTTGAGAACGATGCTTGGATTTCCAAAAGGATCTGGAAGGAATATCCGCCAGAGAATATCAATTGGGGCCATTCCTGAAGCCACTAACCAAGCATTTAGAGCTGGAGGAAACAATGTGACTACGAAAATTTGAGCTAGTAATGGTGTGCCCCTGAATACCTCAATATATCCTGTAGCAATTCTAGATGTCAGTGAACCGCCATATTGTCGAACTATGGCAAAACCTATTCCAAGTCCGAGTCCCAGAAAAATAGCGAAAAAGTACAATCCCATCGTAGTAAGAAACCCATTAACAAACTCATCAAAGTACTCCGCTAATCGGCCTATTCGGTCAAATTGGAGTACACCAATGATTACGTCAGATGATGTAGTTGTCAGCTGGATTCCCTCATTTACTCAGAGTTTTTCTCATCTTCTGCTTGTCCGTATAATACTTCTAACCTTAGGAGGAAACGTTGTGCTCTTTCTGTTTCAGGATTCTGGAAGAAATGTTGAGGAGTTCCTTTTTCTACAATCACACCTTCATCCATGAAAATCATCTCACTTGATACAGCGCGAGCAAATCCCATTTCATGAGTAACAACGATCATGGTTGTTCCTTCTTTAGCAATATCAAGCATAACTTGCAATACTTCACCTATCAGCTCTGGATCGAGTGCTGATGTTGGTTCATCGAATAGAATAACATCCGGACTCATAGCTAACGATCGTGCTATTCCAATACGCTGCTGTTGACCTCCACTTAATTCTGCAGGGTAGTGGTGCCCCCAGTCCTCCATTTTGACTTTACATAACATATCGTGAGCAACATCATGAGCCTCTTCTTTAGTCATCCCAAGCACTTGACGGGGTCCGATACTAACATTGTCTATTGCCTTTAGATGTGCAAATAGGTTGAAGTGCTGGAAAACAAAACCAATGCGAGAACGTAATTTGCTAAGATTCGCATTGGGGGCCATAAGACTTTCTCCACGAAGGAGCACTTCTCCTTTGTATGGAGGTGTAAGCATATTGATGACTCTGAGTAGGGTGCTTTTACCAGACCCGCTAGGTCCGAAAACAACCTTTACTTCTTTCTCATGTACATCAAAGGATATCCCCTTTAGAACCTCAAGATCTCCATATGCTTGATAAACATCTCGCACTTCAATTACTTTCGTCATTCTTTGCCGCCTCCGAGTCCAAGTCGTCGTAGTCTTCCTGTCATACTCTCTCCAACATATTTCGTAACAGGATAAGTAAATACGAAATAGATCAATGTGATAATTAACATGATTCCAAAGAACTCTGCTGGATATGTCCAAGTGAATGCTTGACTTTGATATAATAGATCAGATATCCCGATTGCACTACATAACGATGAATCTTTGATAACCACTGCATATTCATTTGTCCATGCTGGTAGGGAAAGTCTAAGAGCTTGGGGTAAAATAATAAACCGTGTTGCTTGTATACCATTCATTCCTACCGATTGAGCCGCCATCATCTGTCCAGGATCAACAGACATTATACCCCCACGGAATATTTCAGATTGATAAGCTGCGCTTCTTAGGGCAAGAGCTACTACTGCGGCCATGAATAATGAACTCGCAAAAGAACCCGTCCATGCAAAAATCCCTAATAATCCAGCTCCAAAAAGAAAAAGGAGAACGAGCAATGGAATTCCTCTGAATATTTTTTCATATAAGACAGAAATCCATCGCACTTCTCTCGGACCATATACACGCAGTAAGGCTAGTAAAGTCCCTACTGCAAAACCAATTAGTAAAGCGACTAGGGTAAGAGCAAGAGTCGCAGGGAGACCTCGTATAATAATCAATATGAGGATTTCAAATAAGCCCTGAGACCCTTGCACTCAATATCACCCAAACCACTTTGCAATTAGTGCGTCTACTGTTCCATCTGCAAATCCTTCAGCAATAGCGCTGTTTATTGCTGCAGCAAGCCTATCGCTGCCGTATCTAATGTAGAACGCAGTTGGTGGTGCAGTTACCGTGAAGATTATTTTGATGCTGTAGACGGTACTGTATAACCCAACAATGGGTTCATCAACGTATACTGCATCAAGAGTGCCTGATTCCAAGTCCTGGAACATGGTTTCAACGAGTGGGTATCTGTGTAGTATGATACCAGCAATCTCTGACAATTCTTCATCTTCAACAGTTGCAGTCTGAACTCCGACATCGTAACCAACTAAGTCATCTAGTGAATCTATATCTAGTACAGAATCACTCTTTACAACAATGACCTCGTTAGTTCGAATATACCAAGTTACTGGTTGAAGGACATCACATCGTGCCGCAGTGATGAATGTGGCTGAGGCAACCATATCGATTGTTCCTACTTCACATGCACCTATTAGGGCATCAAAATCCAT
>DAOWDY010000037.1 GCA_030638785.1 Candidatus Thorarchaeota archaeon | reverse complement strand
ATATGCTCCTGAGAGCGTGTAGAGGCGGATTGATGTGTTTTTCAAGAACTTGTATAGGTCTATGTGAATCCCGCTTTTTAGAAAAGCAATCTCTTGACCTTGACGAGAACTCCTGGGAATTCGTATGGGACAATAACGGTTCAAATCCACCTTCAGTCGTTCAGCGCGATGGTAGAGATAATTCAAGTCGAATGAATCACCAACAAAAGAGAGCACAATAGGATAACTGTCCATGACTCTGAACGCCTGGATCAACATCTCAGCTTCATCATCAAAGAAGACTGGTTCAAGCTCCTTAGGATAGTCCTTTCCCTTAGTGCCTTCAGGATGACCATCCCTACGGAGAACAAAGCACTTGTTGAATGACTCATTGTCAACCAAACTAATTGCGGTAACTGGTTGCTTTGCAAGGGAGGGGTCAGGAATTCTATTCTTAACTGGGGCGTATACTTCAATGTCGACTGCCAATCGACGGATGTCTGGAACCTCAGTAAAGAACATAGGAGCAAAGCGATCAATGACTCGTTCTATATCCTCTTCATCCCCAAAGATCTTCTTGAACTCTGCAAGAACTGCTTCATCGACCTTGGGTTCAACCTTAACGAGGTTGCCATCTTCAATCATGTAGGGTAAACCAGTGAGAATGTCTTGATCATATGAGTAGCAGTTCCTGTACCGAATCGCTGCTTCCCATGCATGACTCACCTGTTGCATGTCAGGGGTATGTTCTACTAGCAAATCGCGAATGGCACCTTGGGATCCACCAATACTTAGCGGATCAGCAGCAATCACCTTTGTCATCTGTCGAGACTCATCACGAAGAAGGTCTTGAACCTGTACAACTTGACTGCCAACATATCCCCTGTGATTTCCCACTTTACTTTCTACAACCTGTGGGGGATAGTCTGTATAGCAATATGGCTTATGTCCAGTATTATCATACCAGAGTTTAATCTGTTTGCTGACGGGATCATAGAGTTTGACGACTGCTTTCTTCAAGTTCCCTCCAATGTAATCTACCGATAGCAGGTATGAGGGCCCCAAATTGCTGGGGGTCTCTAGTACTCCAATCGTCTGCTTACCTGTGGGAGGAGGAGTGGGATCAACTGATGATCTAATCTCATCTAATTTATCATAGTCAATTTGCTCATCTTTAACAAAGTCATTTTCCTGTGCGTTGGGGGGTTTAGCAAGGTCCTTTCTTGAGTCCTTCTTTGTCTTCTCAGTGGGTTTCTTCAGAGATGGTGCCGGTTCACTATCTGCTTCAAAGAAATCCTCAAGACTTGACTGATTATCTTGCTCTTTATTCTCTTTATCCAAGGCCACTCAAAATAGATTGCCTTTGTTGTCCTGATAAGCGCTTCCAATTAGATAGAATTAGGTCCTCCAACGCGGTCTTCATTAGTATGATGTGACACTGAAAGATTATGGTCTCTACACAAACAACTCACGTCGTGAAGACAATTGTGGCAAGAATGGAACCTGGAGAAGACATCCTTGAAACCCTTGAATCAATTGTTCTGAAAGATAATATTACTGCGGGACATCTAATGTTGATAGGTGCAATATCTGGTGCGACCCTTGGATACTTTGACTTGGAAACACAAGAGTACAAGACTTTCACAGTTGATGAGGACCTTGAAGTGACATCGTGTATTGGAAACATTGCATCTTCACAAGATGGGACTCCAGTTGTTCATGCACATCTGGTTGTAGCAGATGAAAAGGGAACCTCTTACAGCGGGCACCTAATGAAAGGCTGCAAAGTATCTGTAACAATTGAAGTGATAATCACGGTACTTGAAGGGGATCTCAAACGAGCGGTTGATGATAAAACTGGTCTAAATCTACTAAGCTTGGTCTAGCACCTTGCTAAGCCTGTCTGCAATTCGATCGAGTTCCTCACGGGATGCCATCTCATCACGGTATCCATCAGGGAATCGGAATCCAAACTGGTCACCCTTCCCTCTAGGAATAACATGAAAGTGTAGATGAGGGACCTCTTGTCCAGCTTCAGGCCCATTTGCGGCTACATTCAGCAAGCCTATAGGTTTGTATATCTCATGAACCCTCTTGGTTAGTTCTGAGAGTTTCCGACCTAATCTCTCTGCAACTAATGGGTCTACATCTAACATATTGGTATAGTGATCTTTTGGAATCAACAAACAATGTCCTTCTCTAACCGGAAACACGTCCATGAAAGCCATACAAACATCATCTTCAAAAATTATAGAAGCGGGGATTTCTCGCTTTACAATTTTACAGAATATACAATCTTCTTTGGACATATGAAGAGGGTCAACAATGATTGAGATAAAATGTTCGGAAAATCCTATCAAGGCTATCCCCACAACTCTCATTAGTTATTCCTGTAACATAGCCATTGCTTGGGCTAGAAGGTGTACTATTTGAGTGGACGAAGAACCCTAGTTTACTTTGATCAAACCCAAAATGAAAGAGGCCGTTTGGACTCAACCTACTCAGACTTGGCAAAATTGTTGAAAGATAACGACTACGATGTCGAGGCCTACACCGAGTTCATGATCCTACCAAAGAACCTTGAGAACGCTAAGGTAATGGTTTTGGGATGTCCTAATAGTTCGAAAGTAAGACAAGCGGAGATTGATACTCTCAAGAAATTTGTCAAACAAGGAGGCGGTCTTTTCCTGCTCTCACTTTCAGGAGGAGATAGAGGTCTCATGAACAACATGAGTAAAATCTCAAAGTTGTTCGGCATCACCTTCGAGAATACTGCCGTAAAGGATGATAGGAACAATGCGGGCCTCCCGACAATGCCTCTGATTGATTCTTTTACTAACCATCCGCTAACAAGTGATATCAAAGATATTTTGTTACCTTCAGCTTGTACTCTCAAAGTGACTGAGAAAGCATCAATTGTTGCAAAGACCAGCGAGACCGCTGACCCTCCAAGTCAACCGGTCATTGCAGCTGCTCAGTTTGGAAAAGGCAGAGTAGTCTGTGTTGGCACCTATGAAATCTTTCGCAGAGGCGGAGGTTTCAAGCACAAAGGCAACAAAAAACTTGCACTAAACTCGTTCAGGTGGTTATGTGGAATTACACTGGATGTCCCAGTTGATGAAGAAGAACCTGAGGAGAAAATTGTGACTAGCAGAAAGAAGGCTTCTCAGAAAGGGGAAGTCGCATCAAAAGAAATGGAACAAACTCTCCGCAGACTTGTGAATGCTGTGTTTGATCTACAAAAAGACATAGGAAAATTAGGACCCCAAATTACATCTGTTGAGAAAAATGTAGAGAGTCTTCGGGACCAGTTCCAAGATTTCGCAGAGAAAACTCAGGATCAGCTTGGTGTTATGATTCCATCCAGACAATTTCAATCTGAAGAGGAAAACAAGGCAGAGGAATTGGAGAAGGACATCAAGTCACTTCAGTCAGAACTAAAATCTGTTGAACAGCTAAAAGACCATATTGACCAAAGACATTCATCTGGCGCAATGTCTAGAGAAACCTTCGACGAACAAGCAGAGAAGTTGGAGCAACGCGCGGAGAATCTCGTAAAGAAAATTCTGAAAAAGGAAAAGGAACTTGAAGCACTACTTCAATGAGCTATCTCTTTTCCATCACGCTTGACTCGGAAACCGAGATATACCGAGCTCGTATGTTCAATCACAATAGGTATCTTCTCTTCATCAGTATCTAATTCTATCTTATGTGATAAATTATCAAGTGGCTCTTCATCAGCACACCATGTTCTAATGGATTTCTCTGATACGAGTTCTCCATTGATGAAGACCCTAGAGCGCAGCACCTTATTTTTCCGAAGGACCTGATCAAGTGCTCCTATGTATTCAACCCTCAATTCTTGACCATAAATCGATAGAGTTCTGGATTGACTAGGACCTCGTGTTTCTCGCACCTTTCCCAGACGGTGTGTTAGAGGGCTAGCTCTCTTTCTAAAAGCCCCAGTGAACCATCTTCCGGGGGCGTTTAGCAAATTCCAGAAAGATCCTATCTGAGGAGCTAAAAAGTACCCAAGCAGAATCAGAAGCACGGGAAAGAGATAGATTGACCTTGGAGGTAGGAGAATGGAGAGTGAAAGAAGAATAGGAAGCCAGAGCATTGAGAAGGAGAATGGAACCGATTCGTCCTCACTGGTCACCATCTTGTTTGAAGCGAATATTGAGAAGAATGGAACAAAGAGGGTGAAGTAATACTTGTACACCCCACGTGGTCCTAGAAGATGCACACAGAACATCAAGAGCATCGTTATGAATAATAAACGACGCATGTAGTAGATTGGCCGATCTCTATCCCGACGCATTATGAACATGATGCCCATGAAAAGCATCACACTGAAGGAAAGTAGAAAGCCATAGTATACTAAGAAATCCATAATCTGTGCAAGTTCAGGAAATCCAGCTGCAACGGGTAAGACCTGTAATCGCATAGGACTCCCATATCCTGGCACCTCCGTAAAGGACTCCAAGGGAAATCCTCCTGCAGCTAGGGATAGATTCTGCAAAACACCT
>DAOWDY010000116.1 GCA_030638785.1 Candidatus Thorarchaeota archaeon | reverse complement strand
TGACTAAGCGATTCATTGCTCTAGGCTTAGCGCCAGATTCAATATCTGCTGTCATTTCTTTATCCTCTCGAAGTGAGATATAACAGCGGCCACACAGTGACTTCCTAGATAGCTACGCTGTCCCAACGAAACTCTTTGGATATCCAATTTCTGGATTATCTTGGACGTCCCTTCGTCAAAGCCTCGATGGTTTCCGAGCATAAAACTGTATGGTGAAGCGCTAGGTGTTTTCGATATTGCGGCCAAAGGTCGACCCTCCTCTTCAAGGACGAAAATGTTTGATTCTTCTTTCTGTAGTATTTGCAGAAGTTCTTCTAACCCCCTTTCCTCTACAGTAACAAAATCAGGAGGCGTGTTTCTTAGAGAATCTCTTACAATTGTAGCCCACCAAGTTTCTCCTCTTAATGTAGCGTCTGTTGGGGCTTTGAACCGCAATAGTATAGAGTGTGATAGTGATACCATGAATTCAAGCTTGCTTCTTATCTCAAGACTTGATGACCAATCGAAACAGGCAGCAAGAGACCTACATAAGACATCGATTCTTTTTCCTGAGCCTGGGAGATCTCTTAGAATGAACTTTCCATCTATGGGGATGTCTGGAAAGATAGCAATAAATCTCAGACCTGAGATGTCTGTCATTTGGAGTACCAGCTAGTTTGTCATTCAGAGCCTTTAGATTGCGTTCTCTGATGGTCTTTCATTGTGTGGCTATTTTCACCTACGACGAAGGTGAGACTTCCTTTCTGATTGCTGTCTGATATGCACCTTACCAGTATGTACAGCGCAACTGATACAGTAAATCTGGGTGACAATTTTGCTAGGAACATAGCTGCCTCCCTGTCGTAGTTCGCGCGCAAGTTGAGGGTCTACTGAAGACACTCTCTTTGTGCGTCGCTTTGCCTTGTCCGAAGGGACAATTCTTCCACATTTAGAACATTGAACGTTCTTTGACTTTCCAGATGAGCCCTTTTTTCGGCCTCCGGATTTTCTTTTCTTAGCCAATTATTCACTTCCACCGGTAGTGATTCTAATCGGGCCATTCAGATTGACCTTAAAATGTTGTGCATGAGGCTAGGTATATCCTCACCAAAACCTGCTAACTGTATCTATGACCTGGTCAATTATCCCACTATTGGAATCATCTAGAGTTTTGACGGGCTCTCTCTCAATCTGGTCTTCTAATTCTGGACAATCCTCCCCTAATAGTCCAGACAAGTATGCATAAATTGATGGACCTGTCATCATCGGATTATATCCTCCCTCCATAACGGAAAAGGTTCCAGCATTACCGAGTCGCGTAACAAGTTCTTTGATTGCCTTTCCTATGAACCAGTATATTGAGCTGTCGACATTCATGTTACCCACTGGGTCAGCATAATGAGAATCAAATCCAGCAGATACGGCAATTAGGTCTGGTTTGAATGCCTCGATAGAAGGGATGACTAATCTCTCCATAGCCTCTTGGTATACCTTATTTGAAGCGCCATCTAGGAGGGGAATGTTGATGTTTGTTCCAACAGCTTCTCCATATCCCAGTTCATTGTAGTGACCAACTCCAAAGTTCTCATAATCGTATTCATGAATGCCAATATATTGAACGGATGGATTCTCATAGAAAATATCTGAAGTACCATTCCCGAAGTGATCATCAAAATCAAAGACAGTCATTTTCTGGATTCCATCAATATCCATCAACTTCCTTACCGCGATTGCGACATTGTTGAAATAACAGAGACCTGCAGCTGTCGAGCGTGATGCATGATGCCCCGGAGGTCGCATCATGGAAAAACTATGAGTTGCGTCTTTCTTTATTACCTTCTCACCTGCGCGAATTGCGCCACCTGCTGATACTAGAGCATTTCTTAGTAGATCCGGACTCGCGTAAGCGGCCTCTCCCAGATTTCCACTTCCTAATTCTGACATTAAACGAACTGATTCGAAGAGGTATGGCGTATGGACTCTAAGAATATCTTCTGTAGATGCACGAGGAGCCTTCTCTCGAATGACTCTGGTGATTAGTTCCTTATCATCTAGATATCTCTCTGCCATCTGAATTCTTAATGGCGAATCAAAAGACTCCAAGTTCGGTCTAGGGAAAGGTTGCACATGAAGATGTGATTTAGGATGACTAATGAGTACGAGATTATTCTTCATCTTGGATAGCTCTCTCCATAAGTAGCTGTGCTGTGATTAAACTGTTCCTTTAACAGAAAAATCCAGTTCAACTGGCAGTACGTATCTGAAAATTACATTCTTCACTCTAGCGGTGAATTCTGTGGAATCTTCTTCAAATGAGAGACCTTCAATGTTCTGTTTTACAATCAAATCCTCTATCATATCACTAGCAACAGTCCATCTTCTGTTCTCATCCACCCAGAGATACCCATCTCGTTTGTATGAATAATCGTGCACTTCAGAGAATCTTTCAGATCCAACAATACCAATAGGCGGTCCCTTTCGTGAATAAGTGTCTGATGCAGTTATTCTCTCAACAACTAATCCTAACCCGAACTGTTTTCCTTCAAAGTATACTTCATACAGGATGTTACCAAACCGAGTTTCTCCTGTTCTTTCGTTTTGCAATTTACTTGCAATTTTTCGTGCATATCGATGAATCTTATCCCTGAGAATCGTATAATGGTGCAAACCATCAGAACGAAATGTATACGCAAAGCAGTGCGGGGCTAACCATGAAGGAAGCGGGTCGGTTGGAATAGGGCTTTCAATAATCAGATTTCTAAAATCATCAATATCGCCATCTCGAATGTCCAGGAGTTCGATGGTTTTCAGTCGTACCCAGTCATAGGACCTCTTGGAGAAACTAGAGGCAACATTTCTGTTCGTGTCCATAGGGTCAATGATGAAGATGTGATTATCTCTGAATGGTGGCATCTTCAGAAGGCTATCAAGAGACCTTCCTTTGATATCAATTGGATTTTGATGAAGATCTTTGAGTCTATGCAGAGCATTATTCAGACCGTTCTGCAGAATCACCAGCAGCTCCAACGAATACCCCGTAAAACCCATCTGTCCTACCGCACAAATATCTCCATACGAATGGCAAGCTTTTACGAATGACTTCAGAATCCGAATATCCTCTCTTAGCTGCATGTTCAGTCTCTCAGCTACAAACCGAGTATGGTGTACTGTTCTATCGACCGCAGTGACTGGTCCATTAGCGGCCAGTTCCTCTTTCGATAAGTCAAAGCAGACTAAGACATCGATTTCAGTATCTAGATATTTCAATGAGAGATATGGATGTTGGGAATAGGTCTTCAGTACATTGGTTGCTTCAATATCCTTGAATGCAGGAATAAACCAATCATCAACCATCGAATCCAATTTTCTATCAAGTGCTTTGTTTCTTTCTTTGATTGGTAACGATAATGTTCTCTCATGCTCTTGTGGATGTAGGGCAACAAAGAGATCGATATCTCCCGTTCCTTTAAGTTGAGTCTGTTTTCTTCCCGTTGAACCCTGCGATTCAATGAACGAATATGCATAACCGATTTCTTCGGAATAGATCCTCAGGGCCTTGGTAAGAGTTGATATGATATGCTGTTGCTGTTTTATTTCATCAACAGTTGGCGTTATCTCTAGAATGATACTCTCACGGATTTCGTCCGGTATTATCTCATCCAATCTACTAACCTATGTTCAGATAGGCTACGTATGCTATGAATCTTGACCTAACACTAAATCGCGTAGGTTTAAAGAGTGGCGCGGGTGACAAGATAGAGATAACAACGTATTGAGGCGAATCAGAATGACCAAAATGGTTCCGATTGCAATTACGATTCTTCGCTACAAGGAGAACTTCCTATTCTTGAAACGTCGTAATCCTCCATATGAGAATCTCTGGAGTCTAGTAGGTGGAAAAGTCGGAATTGGTGAGCACATTCCAACTGCAGCAATAAGAGAAGTCCAAGAAGAAACTGGTGCCAATGAAGTTCGTGATTATTTCCTCAGGGGTATTGTGTCGGAGCGATTGATATCACCTACAGGAGACCTTGTCGCACATTTTCTAATCTTCATTGGAGATGCTAGCATTGAGTCCTATTCTAAGAACCATCGCGAAGGCACTCTTTCAACCTTTAGTATTGATGAACTTAAGGCGAATCGAGACAAGATTCTACCATCAGATTACGAGATGTTTTCCCGATTTTGCAATTTGGATCATGGCTTCTTGGAATATCACGAAGCAGAATTAATTCAGTATAACGGAAAATACACATTAAGTTACTATCGAGAGGGCACGAAGTGAAATTAGGTGCGATTGAAATCACTCCACTAGCGTCCGAGAGTATGGGAGTGAGGTCTCTCTGCACTCATGTAAAAACACCAGATATTTCGTTACTACTTGATCCATCAGCCGCCTTGGCATTTCGACCACCTTATGATCCACATCCAGAAGAATATCGTGCACTTGAAGAAGCACTTGGAAGAATTCGAGAATTCGCTGAGTTATCAAATTTCATTTCATTATCACATTATCACTACGATCACGTTCGTTCCGGCCTTCTGAATTGGCATTATAATTTCAGTTCGCGTGATGATCTTCTGGGAATATTCGGCAGGAAGAGAATCTTTGCAAAGGACAGCCGTGAGAAGATCAATCCCTCACAAAGACGACGTGCATTCTTCTTCGAGAAAGATTTGCGGGGCCTTTCTGATATAGAATGGGTTGATGGAAGAACATTTTCCTTAGGAGATACAAACATCACTTTCTCACATCCAGTACCTCACGGTCCTGAAGATTCTCGATTGGGTTTTGTTCTCATAACCCTCGTTGAGCACGATGGACGCAAATTCGTATTTGCCCCCGATGTTCAAGGTCCCATAAGTCGTAGAACTCTTAGTTACCTCCTCAGAGTAGAAGCTGATTTAATGGTGGTCGGAGGTCCACCAATTTACCTCAAGAAATTCTCTGAAAAAGAGTCCCAAGCTGCACTATATTCTCTTACAACTCTTGCCACTTCTACAAAGCAATTAGTTGTCGACCATCATTTCATGCGATCTAATCATTGGGTGGATTGGATAATTCCAATTAAGAACGCGGCAGAACGAAGTGATAACAACGTAATGACCATGGCTGAATTAGGAGGCACGAAACCCCAGTTCTTGGAAGCAAATCGTGAAACCCTGTATAAACAAAAACCTCCGGATGATGATTTTCTAGCATGGCTATCAGCAACAGACGAATTCAAGCGCGACAATAAGCCGCCGTTTTGATTTCCCTGCAAAAATAGAGGCGGAGGACATCCTAGATTTCTTTTAGGGGAAAAAAGCTCAGAAATGAATTGACATGGAATCAAATGATACTAAGATTGACAAAGACTTCGATAGTGGAACTGTCAAGTATCTCCTCGGTGAATTAGGTATTCTGACATTGAACCTAATCGCTCAAGGATGTACAACCGACGACGACCTCATGCGTCTAAGTACACTAAGAAGTTCATGTCTAGAAGTAAAGATACCCCTCTTAGAGACCCTTTCGTTAATCATTAACGATAATGGTATCTATTCTGCAACACCCCACGGGGCCGCAGTGTTGAGGGAAATAACGGGATGGATTGAATGAAACGACTCACAGAAGGCTCAATCTCACTGGTTCAGGATGGAAAGATTTCCATTGAAGAACATCAGAAAAGTGCGGATATACCGGATGGTTCTGATGTGCTCGTTATACGATCCAGAAGTGGATTCCTTCGTATAATTCCTGTTCACGATGGACTTGCATTCCAAGTTCGGGTTTCCCTAGACCTAGCGTCATTCACACAAACATCTAGGTTGTTATATGAAACAATACGGAACATGAATTTGAAACTATTACATTCCACAGGCTTCTGTCCCTTCGAAGATGAAAATTATTGCATCTGGGAGGGATACTTCCTTAGTCAAGATAGAGACAACATTGAAGAGTTCGTCGAATGGCTTCGCGGCTTGGAAGTAGTATTGGAAGTTGATCTTGTGACTCTTACTCTCTAAAAACAAACTAGTGGAGGTGAATGGCAGAAATGACTGATGACAACGGTTTAAACTCCACTAGAGCGATTCTTAAAAGATTCAAACACGCGGCAAGAGAGGCTGAAGAGAATCTTTTCAACGAGAACTATCAACAGGCAATGGCCCAATTCTATGACGCCAGTCAATCTGCTGATGAAATGACAGAACGATTCCTTGTTCTGTTGATGAAGACTGCTCCAAGTGATGCACACCGGACATTGATAATCGAATTTCTGAGTTGGCGATTACGTTATTTTGCAGCACAACATGATTACCATCTATCTGTGGCTCAGACCCTCACGGGATTGCCTCGGGAAGAATGGATTGCTCGATTAGAAACCATTCTTGTTCTTTCACAGAGTTTAGTGACAAAACTTCTTCCTGTCCTTGTGGATACAGATGATTCTACAATAGCATTTAGAATCCGAGAATTGTTGAATGATTGGGTTCAAGGCATCCGAGAGCTTGTTGCCAAACTTCAGAGCTGGGGAATGGCAAGCGCGCAGGCCGCACAAGTTCTAGAATGGGCTTTAGACAATAACATTGGATCCAAAGAGAATGAGGACTAAGTGATCTATTTCTTCGAGTTACCCTCAACAAAAGCAGTAGCAGCTTCAGTATCTGCTAATTGATAGTGGCTGTCAACATAGCAGATGAGATAATGATCCTTATGTTTGATGATAATTGGAGCTGGAAACCTCTTCACTTTTTTAAGCTCGTCGCCTGGAATCTTCCACGCAATCGTTTCCTTACAGACTGGACATTGCAGCCATTTCAGCCCTTCGTTCATCAATACCACCGTACAATAGTTGCACAGGCAAGATGTCGGAACAACAATCCCAAATAAAACGTTATCGTCACCCTATCCTGTATTGCATCTCAAAGTACTATATGAGTATCAGATAAGGCGTGAATTCCTAATTTTAATGTTGCATGGGTGGACCCCCACCATTTTGTGAGAGTTCTAGATGGCTTACTCGTCCAAATCGACATCCCAGGCGCCAGGGTCATCAATATCTCTGCTTAAAATGGGTCCTTTTCGCCTAGATAGATCATCTATGTCCAGTCTATCACTATCGACTATTAGTTCTTGAGAATCCCGATCAAGATATGCTGGGATATGCCCTCGCTCAATTCCTCTTTCAACTATCCGTTTCATCTTACTTTCTTCTAACCCTGTGCTTTCAGCAAGACTGGTAATCGATACTGCAACTTCTGACTCAAGAGATGCACGAACAAAGCCTGCTATAGCAAGTAGAAATAGATCTCTAATTTTCCGGATACTATCTCTGTCGAGGACTCTAGTGAGAGCTGCCTCGATGTACATCTCAGCATCTCCAAAGTGGTATTCATTGAGCATCAGAGCAAGGTTGATGAGTTCTTTCACCTTGCCACGAGTAGTTTCAGCTGCAGCGTGTATAAGTTGTCTTGCAAGGTCCAAGTCACCACCTATTATTGCACAGAATGCGCCATCAACGAACTTGGTTGGGTCATTGTCTTCCTCTGTTGCATAGATGAATGCTTCTGCTGCAATCTGAAAATCAATCTCGAATCTCTCATGCTCTCCCTGCCTAATCCAACAATGTCCTGCATCCTGCATGAACTCTGCTGCTTGCGTATACCTGTGTGCAAGCATTGCATGTTCATAGGCCCTCTCATAGGCACCTGCAGCTTTCCCGAAGAATTCCCATTTGACCCAGCACTTTGCAGAGGCCAAGAACATCTCCATAGCATCTTCATTACGACCCTCATTAGCTCTCTCCTCTGCTGCTACTTCAAACTTGCTGCAATCGGACTTATCCATGCTTGATTGCGCTCCAGATTGCGTCTTGGTATTGAAAACCATCTAAATCTTTGGCTAATAAAAGGTGGAGGGCCGCCCCAAGGCGGCACTTATCTAACAGAGCTGATTGCTCCATCTAGCATGTGTATTATTCTTTTGGCGTATTTGGTCAGACTCGATTCGTGCGTCACAAGTACAACTGTCATATTTCGTTCCTTGTTCAGCTTGGCAATCATCTTCAAGATGGTTTCACCAGTCTGGGAATCCAGATTTCCTGTAGGTTCATCACAGAAGAGGATCGGAGGATTGTTTACCAGTGCCCGTGCAATAGCGACTCGCTGTTGCTCTCCTCCAGAGAGTTGCATTGGTCTGTGATCCCTTCTTTCAAGCATATCAACCTCTCGAAGAACCTCAAGGGTCATCTCTTCCTGAGTATCTTTCCTGAGTTCCTCATTTGGCCATAGCACTGCCTCAATATTCTCGTAAGAAGTAAGGTCGTCTATGAGGAGAAATGATTGGAACACAAAGCCGATTTTTTCAGCTCTGACCTTGGGCAAGTCCCTCTCGCTGATGAGAGTGACATCTACTCCATCAAGAAGTATTCGACCGTTTGTTGGCTGTTCTAATCCAGCCATGACATGAAGAAGAGTTGATTTCCCACAGCCTGAAGGTCCAACTATAGCAATGAACTCACCAGGAGTGATTTCAAGGTTTATGTCCTTCAAAGCCGCAACAGTATTCTTTCCTTTACCGTATTCTTTGTTGACGCCCTCTACTCGAATGATTGGATTTGTCATTTTATCATTCCTCCCTGAGCGCCTGCATTGGCGGAATCTTCATTGCTCTTGCTTGAGCTAAAAGTAGTCCTGGAATCTGCAATATTACAATATAGACTAGAGTAGTAAACATGGGACCTGCCTCAATGACAACCATGGAATGTATCTGCTGGAACAATGCGGAAGATCCGAAGTATCCAATTAGACCGATTGTTTCAATACTCAGCTGAAATACAATAAGAAATGCTGAGAAGGATACCAGTACCACTTCTCCAATCAGTAGAATCATTATCTTGTAATTACTCTAAGATAAAAACTTCATGATGACTATATCTAGGCGTCGAAACTGCTCTATCAGAATCGCGTATATCGTAGCAACAACAAATGCCATGAAAAGTGATGTCACCGCAAGAGTTGGAACGCTTAATCCTCTCGCAACGTAGATGTACAAGATGGCGTAAATCGCGATGAAGAACAGCACCCGTTTTCTGGCGCGAAATGCAAATTTGAAACTCTTAAAAAGAATCCGAAAATTCAATCTTTTACCTCTCCATAGTGGCGTGTTATCTGGTTCGAGATAATCTTACTTAATCTGTGTTTCGGGTATATTCGTGTTTGTATAGTGAAAGATTTCAAGGGATTATTCTGAGGTGTTTTGCTTTGTCTGTTCGTGTATAGGAAGTCCTTCTGTGGGCCATAGTTCTTTCATTAGAAGGTCTCTAATTGCAACACGAATGGCCTCGCTTCGCGATGGATACATACCCACCTCAACTAGACGGTCCAGTCCCTTCACGTAAATTTCGCTCATCTTAACGGTAATGAGGTCCATCGGCATCCTCCCGGTATCCGCTTTCCCTCGTGCAAGTTGATATAATCCCTTCGTCACTCTGCTGGATTTCGTAGAAAGTCGCGCCATATCGAGGAGGCATCCAGTCCGAAAAAGGTCTATATAGAGTCCAAACAACTCCCACCTTGCAATACTGATGAGGCTGTGTCGAGTAGTTACTTGTTCTACTACGAAATCAACCGAATAATGAGGTAATCCGTTAATGAGCGATTTCGACTACATGAGGAAAATCTGCATGATTGGAGCAGGTGGTAGTGGAAAGACCGCAATTGTAAACCGGTTCTTAACTCAAAAATTCTCTGAGCAGTATATTGTGACTATTGGTAGTCAGTTTGCAGTGAAGACAGTATCTGTACAGAATAGCCATGGCGACACTATACGCGTCAAATTGCTGGTCTGGGACCTTGCTGGTCAAGCACGCTTTGATTTCATACGGACCAGTTACTACAAAGGATCCAAGGGTGCACTCCTAGTATTCGATGTCACTCGTAAGAGTACATGGAAGGAATTGCCTCGGTGGTTGGAGGAGATTGATTCTTCCCTCGGGTTGCGAGTTCCTATGGTTCTCCTAGCAAACAAGGTGGACCTAGTAGATGAGAGAATCATCACAAAGGAAATGATCCTTCAGTTCATTGAAGAAAACAATCTCAATGGATATCTTGAGACCAGTGCATTGAGTGGTCAGAATATTGATGAGGCCTTCCGTATTCTTGCAAGAAGTATTCTTTCTTGATTTTCATCTCTTAGCTCTTGGACCAAAACACACTATAATGTTGGTTTTCTCGCCAGTCAGTATCATACAGTATCTACTGCGATGTGAATTTGAATGGCAGACAAACTAAACATCAAATTTCTAGAAGAGCTGACTAATGCCTTTGGTCCTAGTGGTCACGAGACCGAGGCACAGAAACTTGCTCATGAGTATGGAAAAGAGTACGCGGAAGAGATTCTCTTTGACGGACTGGGTTCAGTCGTTTTCAAGAAGGGTAACTCTGGACCGAAGATCATGCTGGCAGGCCATATCGATGAGATTGGCTTTGTCGTAACTGAGATCACCAAAGAAGGTTATTTGAAATTTCATCAGCTTGGCGGCTGGTGGGATCAGACTCTCCTCACCCAAGAGGTAATAGTTCGTCCATTCAAGGGTGGAGCTAAGATCATTGGTGTGATTGGCGCACCCCCTCCACATGTTCTGACACCTGAACAGCGAACAAAGGTGGTTACCAAGGATAACATGTACATCGACATTGGATGTGCTTCAGAAAAAGAGGTGAAGGAACTTGGTATTCGAATCGGTGATCCTGCTGTACCATTAGCCTACTTCAGGACAGTCGACCGCACTCGAAAAGAGAAGAAAGAAGATGATCCGGATGCAAAGGAAGAGACCCGCGAGGTTACTTTGGCAGTTGCTAAAGCCTTCGATGATAGGATTGGTGTATTCATTGTTCTAGAGGCTCTTAGAAGACTCTCAGAGGAGAAGATTGAACATCCCAACACAGTTTATGCGGTTTCTACAGTGCAGGAAGAAGTTGGACTTCGAGGTGCACGAACTGCTGCACAGATGATTCAACCTGATATTGGGTTTGCGCTAGATGTTGATATCTCAGGAGATTCCCCTGGTTCAAAGGGGCTTGTTCAGAAGATGGGTAAGGGTGTTGCAATCTCTGCTGGTGATGGATCGATGATTCCAAATCCAAAACTCAGAAAATTTGCACTAGAAATTGCAGAAGAGATGAAAATCAAACACCAGCCTGCATTCCTGAAGTCTGGTGGAACTGATGCAGGAATAATTCACCTTACTGGAATGGGTGCTCCATCTCTGTTTCTTGGCATCCCAACTCGTTACATTCACTCGCATCACGGCATGCTTGACCTTGACGATGTGGAGAATGCAGTACAACTTCTGATTGAGCTCATCAAGAGATTAGACCAGAAAACAGTTGAGAGCTTCACCGCCCTCTAAAAAGACAGTTTGAGAGAAACCATCAGCCTAGAAACAAACTAGGCTGGTGTTCTCTTTCTAATTTTTGAATTAGCGTTCTCGCTTACCTTCAATGAATTCGTCAACACGTTTTTGTGCTTCAAAGTCATCTATCTGGTAACGGGGGTGCTTGAAACTATATGAGCTTATACTTGAGAGCTCGCCTCCAACACCGCGGTCGAGCGCGATTTTCACTGCTCTCGCAACATCAATAATGACTCCTCCACTATTTGGTGAGTCTTGTACTGAGAGCTTTAGATCCAGGTCAATTGGAAGGTCTCCAAAAGCCCTTGATCGCATGTTGATATAACATACCTTGTTGTCTTCAAGGAATGGTACGTAGTCGCTTGGACCAATCTTTGTTGGAAGTTCGTAATCTACGCAACTCGTGACTGCTTCAGTCTTGCTGATTCGTTTTGATGCAAGTCTATTCTCCACCTGCATATTCTCAAAGTCTGTATTCCCACCAATGTTCAGCTGGTATGTATTCTTCATAATCAAGCCTCTCTTGTCAAAGAGCTGAGCTAAAACACGATGAAGAATAGTTGCACCAAGTTGACTCTTGATATCGTCACCAGCAGAGGGGAGGCCTTTCTTTTCAAATGCTATAGCATGAGGGCTTGTTGGATCTGAAACAATGAACTCAGTAAAGGCGTTCACAAAACCTACTTCGGCTTCGATTGCAGCATCTGCGTATATTCGTGCAGCTTTTGCACTACCTACAGGAAGATATGAAACCAGCATATCTGCTTTCGATTTCCTAAGCTCTTCCGCAACATCAACGGCTTCCATCTCATTTTCATCATATGCGAAGAATGATTCCATCATATGTGGGGCAACACCGTCTGAGATGGGGCCCGGGAGAACTTTCACACCAGTCTTGGGGACATCGGGAGCAAACTTTACACAACAGTTTGGTTCAACCCAAATCGCGTCTGCAATATCAAGTCCTATCTTCTTTTTATTCGCCTCAAAAGCAGCGACATATTTCAGGTCTTTGGGGAAATATCCACCAAAGTCTACATGCATGAGACCAGGTACTTCTTCATCTGCTTTTGCATCTTTGTAGTAGTGAGTGCCCTGTATCAATGCTGATGCACAGTTTCCTAGACCTGCTATTGCAATCCGAACGTCACCCATAGTATCACCTTACACTATTATATGGTGAGAGAATAGTTGAATCTTTTATAATTATCGTTCTGGTGAGCTTGGTCTATTCATCCGTTTCAGTATCTTCTTCCTTCTTTTCTGGGATGTAATCCGTGTAGAGTAGTTTCTTTGCAGAACTAACAGTCTTCGGACCTATTCCTGGTACGGTTCCCCATTCATCTACGCGAGAAATAGCCTCGAGAGGACTCTTATATTTCTCAAGCAATGCTCGAGCTCGGACTACATTCACTCCGGGAAAACCAGCTATGAAAAATTCTTGTTCGTCATTCTGGGTATCCAGACCTTTTCGGGTACGAATGACTGGTAATCTCTGTCCTGTTTTTTTCTTCAAAGTCCCCTCGTCAGTAATAACTCCATAGAGGAGACCTGCTGAATGAAGTGCATTGAACCCCTCTAAGACAGTAATTCCTCTATCCTTGATGCTGTTAATTAGTGCATCAAGTGAAGATGGATGAATGAAGCTTACCCGCTCCATTGTTACCATGAAGGGTTTGCTCTTTGTCTTCTTGCTACTAAAGGGAATATACACACATCCTTTCATTGGATCTCGTCTAATTGCAAGGATGTTTTCTATCAAAACATACGGCTTTTCATATTCGAGAAGTGCATCAAGCTGTTTTGTAAGACGTGGAACACCTGAAGCACTACCCTTCAACGTATTAACAAGATCATTTACTGTCTTGCGTTCAATGGCTATTCCTTCTGGCCCTAGCACATCGCCTATCGGTATCTTCTGTACTACGTACTGAATCCCATCTTTTTCCAACATCTTCATTAAATGTTTGACAGAGTTGATTCCTTTTCCACCTGTTTCGTGGACATCAATCACGACTTGAGGTACATTGCCAAAGAGATCAGTCTGCATCTCTAATCCCCATTAAACAGAGTCATCACTGCTGCCATTGAAACCTCTCTTGCAAGGTTCGCATCTTCTGCAGAACCAATCACAACGGCATCATTATCCTCTATTCTTAAGCTTTCTATTATAAGAAGCGATTCTGTTTCATACTCCGACAGAATGTTGAAGTCGTCTGGCGGCATTAAGAGCATTCCATTCTTTTGGATCAATGTTGTTGCCCCTGCCTGACCATAGCCGCCTCCTTGAATGATTGCTTCATCCCTCTGTCTTATTCCATCCTTGATGATGTGGGCTTTTCCCTTCACAAGATTAGCAAATGAATATGTATGGACAACCAGCGTTCCAAGATCCAATGAAAGTCCAAGTGGGACAGCTGCTGAGAACCGTTCAAATAGTCCCTGCCCTTTCTTAGTCAATTTCTGACCTTGCTTTCCCTCAGCTGTGATGTAATCTGCTTCTGAGAGCCGTTTGAGTAGAGTTCGTGTGCTGCCCTCCCCAACTGACATTCTATCTCTTAGTTCGTACCTCCCCAATGGTTGTTCTCTGCCAATCATCATAAGGGCCACAGCGACATGGTGAGGTCTGAAAGTAGGTGATACTCTCCCATTTGCGGGTTGAGCTAGACTGATAATTTCTTGTAACCAAGTCACGTTCTCACAAGCTTCAACTATGTTTAACTATCCATCTCTTTTATTCTTCTCCCTCAAGAGAAAGCTCTATGTTTTCTGTATTTGCTAGGACGGAATAGAATTGCTCTCTGATTATTTTCTGTAGACGAGGGACCACAGAGGCAAATAGAATCACATTAGACACTACATGAACTGCCATAAACGGAAACCCTGCAATGAGAGCTATTGAATAAGGTACACCAAATGTCAATGAATACCCCACGTTGGTGACAAGATCAAACACCACAGTGACTACTAGTCCAATCACCCCCAGCTCTCGTGACGAGAAGACATCTACATTACCATACCTTCCTGGTTTTCCTGAGATAGATCCTGCTAATACTACATAGATCCATCCTATTACCTGTGATGCCCAGATCTGGGGGATGAATCCTCCCCAGGGATTGATTGCACCGAATATTATTGATGTGATGAGAGTTGACCAGAGTGCCATTACTGGACCAAAGACATATGCTGTCACGAAGAGGACAATCGTACCTAACTCGACATTAGGTATGAAGACAACGCTGTAGTTTCCAACTATTGCAAGTGCCGTCATAATGGAAGTAATAGCTATCCATCTTGAACCATCCATAGATAGTCCCTTTCGTGTTCGCATATTCTCTAAACCTCTGAGCACTTTACTTCTTAGCGAATTTTACAATCACAACAAGCACGACTATCCCAATTCCTGATGCTATGACCACGACTGGAATCAAGCCTCTAGAAGAGTCAATAGAAGATAGTTCCAACACAAATGAGTAGGGAACACCAAAGGAGTAAGTTGTGTTCGCTCGAACTAAAATACCTGTGACAGTGTCATATGCGAGAAATGTCTCCTGCGGCTCGCCAAAGCTAGAGGAGTCTTGCTCATAATCGAATGTAACACAGCTATAGACAGTTCCCGCTACTATGACATCCTCATACAATGTCTGTATGGATCCATTCATGTAATTACCAAATACTCGCTCTGCTGAGGCGTCTGCGATTAGTACCAAAGCCCCGATGTCTTCAGCGCTATTCTTGATTATCAGTCCGGGTAGAAAAGGGGTGAGTCCCCATACACCGAGTGTAATATCCATTGCTAAATCTGTATCATTAGCTACCCATGTTAAATTACCAAGGGATAACTGCCCTTGAACATCATCTCCAATTTCAGTTACTGAGTACGACATCAAGCTTTCTTCTTGAGCCAACCAGTTTCCATTTCCTGACCAATAGAGTGAGAATGGAACCTCCGGTGTATCAACCACCTTCCATGAGATTGTAGTATTTCCAAATGGTCCTGGAGTTAGAATATCACTATAACCTTCTGCTGCTGCAACTGGCATTGTTAGTAGGAATGCAAGAAGGATTGGAATTAATATGAGAGTCTTTTTCATGTTACTTTGCTTCTCCTCATTGTTATCGCCTGAAGGATGCCGAGAAATACTGGACCTAGTATACCAATGACTATGAGTCCAACCAAAACTCCTGAGTCCATCTCAGTTCTTGGTGGGTCAATAAAGTTCGAAGAAGTTCTTCTCCAAAGAATGTGATCGGTGTCATTGACGATCATCAAATTGGCTGCAACTGGTGCTAGCTCATCGTTAACCCAATATTGCCAGAAGAGTCCTGCTTGTGGGTCATTTGATACACCCCCTATTGCAGTGACATATGCCAGATTTCCGTACCATTCCACAACGAGATCAAGTTGACCTTCAGTTATGGACAATACATCAGTTCCTTCAATATCAGAGAAGAGGATAATTGTGCTATTCCCAAAATCAATCTCGAGCTCAATTCCCGTAGCAAGAGAACTAGGTATGGGTTGCGCATCCGCATACATTACAACCTGTGATGTTCCTAGTAATAACACGAGCATCAGCAGTATGCATCCAGATAGCCGGCCCATCAAATCTCTCCTCTGTAGGATATGTTATCCTACGAATATTTCTGCCATATAATTGTTACTCACTGACCATCATGATTTACAAAGAGAAAATGGATTTGTGAATCGACCGAGTACAAGAACTCTGCAAGGGGACCTTATACCCAAAATGGGTTCTGTTGAACGAACGAAGCATTGCGCAAAAACGCAAATCGCTTTCGCAGTCTTTCAAACATGGGAAGTACCCAGTCGATTATTCACTCCTGAATCGAATTGATTCACTCCATAATATACGAACTATCCCCGTTCATCAGTCCTCTGACGCATCCGCTCTCGGGACTCGTCCCTTATGTAGTTTTGTTGAACGTTAGAGGTGTACAATTATTTTACCGAAGCATCTAAAACCGAGATGAGATGTGAACGCCTTGTTCTGTTGGCAGGAGTAATATCCAATTGAAGGAAAAACGGATCCGTGATTATCCTGGACACTTGTTTGTGATTGAAGGTATTGATGGAGCAGGAAAAACCACCGTATGTGACATGGTTGAAGACACGCTCACTAAGGAATCATTGGATGTCGTACGACTTAGAGAACCTACTAATGAGAGCACATGGGGAAAGGAAATTCGTAAACGCACACCTCGCGGTGAGCTTACAGGTGAAGAGGAGTTCGATTTATACATCCGCGATCGTGACTGGCACGTCAAAAATCGAATACTTCCTTCTCTCAAAGCTGGAAAAGTTGTTCTCATGGATCGGTATTTTTTTGCCCATGGAGCATATCAATCCACTAGTACCAATTATCATTGGAGTGAAATTCTCCGACATAATCGTGAAGAGATAAATGCACCAGAACCTGATATCATCTTCTTACTAGATATCTCTGCAGAGAAGGGGCTTGAGAGGGTTCTTGACAGCCGAGAAGCAAAGAACGAGCAATTTGAGCAATTAGACCGATTGGTGAAAGTACGTTCTGCATACTTGGAAATGGTTCAGGAAGATCTAGGTAATTACATTGTTATTGATGCTACACAACCACTTGAGGATGTGA
>DAOWDY010000100.1 GCA_030638785.1 Candidatus Thorarchaeota archaeon | reverse complement strand
TAGAACACGTGTTCTAACTACTGATAACGTAAGGCTCAAGTAAAGAACCACCCAAATATAATGAGTAGAGGGGATGAATGTGAATACTCAAGGATCTAAGGCAATTATCTTGGCTATGCTTGTTGTAGTAGGTGTATCTGCTACAGCCTTCTTGTATATCCTCAACTCATCTGAGAATCAGACGAATACTCCCAATACATCAGGTATTGAAACATTGAGAATATTTGGAAACAGTTCTGATATTATCTATCCAGAGTTAATGGAAGCATTCTTTCACCAAGAATTATACGAATGGCTTGTTTCAGCCTCATTTCTGGACGATTCTGAAGGTTGGGAAAATCCCGAGTTGTATGAGAGAGTCTTTGGTGTGTCAGATGAAAACGTAACTGCCATAGATGATGCTCTAAGTGACGCGCTCAGCCAGACCCATGCTTCGGAGGATCAAGTACTCTCCATACTGGATTTGAATCCCCATGTTGGTTTCGGAATTGAAATCATCTATACAGATGGATCGTGGATCTATCTCTGTACTTTCCAGACTGAGAAAGGGCATATCATTAAGAAAAGTGGTTCAGGGACTCTAGATACTAATCTCCTAGATGGTACTCTTCTAGAGCCGGTAGCAGCTTTAGAGGGTCTTGTGAATATCATCCAGGCAGTCTTTTCAAGTAACATGAGCTGAATCGCTTATGAATGCGAAAAAAGGCCAGATATACAGAAACATTCCTGAAAGTTGTATAGAATGATGAGTGTGAGTTTCATGGAACATGTTGTGGCAAACACTCTTCAAGCTTACAGATGACATCACGTTTGTGGAGTGGAGATTATGACCGACACACTAACAACGAGGTCAGACAAAAGATGGCGACGCCTGCCCGAGCTCCCAGACGATATGTTTGCTGCATGGCAGAAGCTGAAGGGAGCACTCAATCCAAGCTCAGTTGTCGCAACCATTGACGAGGATGGTTCCCCACGGACTGCACCCTTCGGCAGCATGCGGGCAATCAACCCCCGTCTCCTCAGATTCCTTGTCCGCCGAGATCACGACACCCTTGCTAATCTGAAACGTGATTCGCGTGTTATGGTTGCCATGATATGCCCTCCAAATCTCGCTGCGAGTGCCCGAGGTGTAGCGCGGATTGTTGAAGAGTCGTTTTCCGTAGATGAACGGTATGCATTAGTCGAGATTGACATCAGTGAAGTGAAGAACGATATGCCTCTCAGGCTAGACATAGATACAGGAATCACAATAGCTCCGAGTGGTCCGTTTACTGAGTGGTGGAACGCAGTCTGGAAAAGTCTTGAATGAGTACTCTGTTTCTAGAGGTTGTTATGTGCTTGATCGCAGTTAAAAACAGCGGTCTAGGACCACGTTCCAAAGTAAAAACTCATGAGTTTCTTCGATTAACTGCATCCATTTCCTTTATCCGAGAGGAGGACAATACTTTCTTGTCATTATTTAAAAATTGGTAGAGCAAGATGAACAATGGATGCCCACATTGTGGAGGTAGACTTCTCGAAAAGCATGAGGAGTACGTAACAGAACGAGGGAAAACTGTGAAAATTCTCCATTTACGATGTGTCAGCTGTGGGAAATGGACCACGCGGGAAATTGAACAATGAATCTTTAGAAAATAGTCGAATCCATGATACAGTTATTATAAGAACACGTGTTCTAACTGCTGATATCGTAATGCTCAATTGAAAATACCACCCAAATATAATGAGTGGATCTGATTGGATGACAACAGATGAGCAAGTCATTAATGATGTAATCGTCAGCGAGTTCTTAGACTTACATCTCAATGTCTTGCGTTTGGTTTTGAAGGGGATGCCGTTTGATGAGATTCAGATAGAGCTCTCAGAGATTTTCCATCGATTCAACTATGTTGAGGTGGTGCATTTCACTTCACTTCTGAGCTTTGATGATGAGGGGACACTTCGCGGTGCCTATCCTTTCTCACCAACAAAAACCGATCATAGAATAATTGTCAAGGGAATGGGCTCAGGATATGCCATGTGTGCAGTTGATTCCTTAGGAGTGGCCAGCCTCTTCGGGGCGAGAACAGTGATAGAGTCGAAAGACGCCCTGTCACAGACTCCCATAAAGATCGTAGTCGATCCAAACGGATTAGATGCAGGTTCCTACTCTGACATCTCTGTGATTGCTCCAAAGGGTGTACCTGAGAAAGGAAAAGACGAGGTGTATGATTCAGCAGTCGATTCCTGCCCGTTTGTGGGGTTTCTCACTGATGCCGAATCAATCCCAGAGGAGATGCGGTCGCGCGTAACCGTCATTCCACTAGATCAAGCAACAGAATATGGTAGGTCTATCTTCAGTCGGTCCGCTTTTGCTGATCAGCTAAGAGCTGCAATCCTTCCCCTAGTGGAAATATACGAGGTAGGTTCTCTACCAGTCGAGCTGGTCCTGAATAGGATCCTTGAACACCAAACCAATCCTCGATTGCGAGCTGCTCCCAAGAGAGACGCAAGAAGACTTGCGTTGAATGAGCTCATGGCGAGGGGGATCGTTTTGCGCTTGAACGGAAACGGACAACACACTGGCCACCTAGCTTTGACTGACAAAGGAACTCGAATCGTGAGGACCTTCTTACTCTAATTGGTGACGAGTGTCGTGAGAATGTTCGAGTTTCTTGTAGAGTATCTCCCATTTTCATTTTACCTTTTCAAAGTATATGGATACTTTGTTAAAATCTGTGGCTGGTTGCTACCAACTACTACGGTGTCTTCCAACCGTATACCCCATCTATTTGTATAGATGCCGCAATTACCAATTGCTATAGGTATATTCTCATTCAAGGGAGGAGGAGCCTTTTCTCCATGAAAAAAGGCATGACCGGGGGGTAAAGGAGCTTCCTCGAAATTAATTCCAATCCCATGAATGGTGGGCCCAAAGATATTGTCCGCATATCCTGCGTTCTGCAAAACTCCATGTAGTGTTTTTTCAAGTTCTACCATTCCTACTCCAGCTACTGATTTTCCAGTTGTTTTCTGTAGTGCTTCAAGGTACACCTCATGTGCTTTGACTTGTTCAGATGTTGGTTCTCCAATACATGCCATTCTGCAAATATCTGAAGAGTAATTGTTTGCGATGGGGTGAAGATCAATCATTACAATATCTCCGTTCTTCACTTTACGATTAGTAGGAATTCCATGTGCAATTCGAGTTCGGATACCACTTGCTACATAGGAACGCCAAAAGCCTTCAGCACCTGCTTGACGCATGGCATACTCACCTTCGCCAGCAATTTGACTTTCAGTCATTCCTTCTTTAAGAGAAACTATGGCTGCCTCCATTCCGATATCAGCTATCTTGCCAGCTTCTTTCATCAATTTAATCTCAATGGGTTCCTTAATCATTCTCAATTTCGATAGGATATCCGTACAGTCTTTGGTTGTAACGCCTTCAGGTTTCGCATGAGGATGGGTGAGCATCTTCATCATCGAACTGGTTAGAAATGTATGTTCCAAGCCAACGGTGCCTTTACTAACGCCGAATTGCTTGAAGAAATCAGCTATTGTATGAATCATCCCTACCTCGTCTTCAAATGCCGAGATATGATTGAATTGTGCAAGCTCAGTAACATCTTCAACATCTGTCTGCGGCACACCTACAGCAACCTGTTTATCGCTGTTTACCATGGTAAATGCACACAAACGACCATCTCCCGTAAGATAATACATGTTGGAGGGTTTTGTCAAAAGTAATACATCAATTTCTTGATCTTTCATCACTTGAGTGCATTTTTCCACACGTTTGCTAAAGACACTCTTATCTACATCAATATTCAATCTCATCCACCACCCTTCGACACACCAATATCAGGTTATGAATCCTGTTGCGGATAGCATTTCATTCTAGGTTGGGGTGTGTGGCATGTATCTCTGACAAATATAGCAACAACATTGCAGTGGATAGAACACACTTCGGAACGAAATACAGATGAAGCTCATGTACCTGAGTGGGAGGTCGCTCTTACTCTAATCGGTGACGAGTGTCGTGAGAATGGTGGAACACGGAAGTTGAAGGTCTTAGAGAAAGTTCGCTCACCTTCTACGAAGACTTGATGCAGATAGGTGCATGCAGCCGAACGTGTCTATAGATATGAAAGATTATATGCAGGTCAACGCATCACGAGGCTACACATTTCAAGGTGATGTTAACCT
>DAOWDY010000064.1 GCA_030638785.1 Candidatus Thorarchaeota archaeon | reverse complement strand
GAGATTCTTGCAGAACTGCCTGAAGAGATATTGGCAACATTGCCTGAGGAGGACCTGAAGCGGCTTACTACCAAGACTGCTCGTGAGTTAGTAGATTCTCTCCTAGAATCGTTGATAGGAACAAAGGAGAAGAAAGCCAAGAAAAAGAAGACAGTTAGGGTCCGCAAAGTCAAGAAAGTAAAGAAGAAAACAGGCCCCACAAAGGAAGAGCTTCTTGAACTGATTCCTGATGAGGTTAGGGAGAATTTACCTGAGGATGTTCTCAAGGACCTTTCAATTGAAGAACTTGAAGCAGTTGTTGCATCTAGTTCTGAATCAGGCGCGATCATAGTAGAAGAGGGCGATGAAATCACAGAAAAGCCTGTGAAGAAGAAACCCAAGAAGAAGAAGAAAAAGACAGCCAAGTCTAAGGTGGATGATGAAAGGCTCACCGCTCTGGAAGAAAAATATGGAGTGGAAAAAGCAGAGATACTTGTCAGTGTTCCAGAAGAAATGTTGGCAGGAATTCCTGAAGACCAGCTTCTTGAAATGGACTTGGATTCTCTAAAGGATCTTGCTAATGCATTGGAGCCAAGATAGTTTCCTATTCATTTCCACGAATCACTATTGCAAACTCACTTGCTAAGCGTCCATACCACTCTAGTAAATCTCTTATGTTGTCAACATGTCTGTAGGTTCCGTTTCCGTATTGAGAAAGAGCAAGCATCAGTTCTTCATCGAGTTCACTTCTTTCACCAAGACCTATGCAATACATGACAAAGCTACTTCTTGATGGAAAGCGGTCTTTCACAATCTTAAGAGGGGGAGGTCCTGCAGTAGTCATTCCATCGGTAAGGAGAATGAGCATCGTAGGTTTTGTGGGATCTCCAAAAGCCTCCAATACATCAGCTGCTTTTGCGAGAGCGTTACCCATGTTAGTAAGAGTGCCACCCTCCTCAACCTTGTCCACTACATGAGTGCTAATAATCTGCAGACCAAGTGCTTTGTCTCGACCAGTACACTCCACAAAGGGTTGTACTTCTCCAGTATCAGCATTCAAGAATGTCATTACGTCGACTTCTTTCTCGAATGTGATCACACCAACTTTTTCGCCATAACCACGACCTACCTTTTCTGCAAGGTAGAGGAGTACAGCCATGGCTGCTGCTTCAGCTCGACTAACATTTCGTCCTTCTTCAAATCGATCAAGAAATCCTTGAACTTCAGGATTGTCACCAGCAAGGTCTTTCAAACCTTCACGTGCATGCGCAATGTCTTGGACTGGGACATCGTTTGTCTTCATAGATCCACTTGTGTCAATACAGAGAATAGCATTGAATGGTGAAGCTATTCCGACAGTCTTGAACTGGTACCCAGTTCTCTCCTTTAGGGCTTCAAAAGCTAACTTTGCAAAACTCTTACCAGTTAGACTTGGTCGTGTATTCATAATCTCAACCTTGACATCAAGGTCAGACCAGTTGAAAGTCATCCCTGGGTAAACAAGACGACCTCCAATAAGGTGCTCAAGGGATTCAACCACCTCAGCAGCTCTTGTAACGAGATCCTCAGTATTAGCATCCTCAGAGAGGGGTTTGAGTCCAAATTCAACATAGTCAAGAGCAATCATGTCACGATCATACAGGGTGACCTCTACACTATCACCTTCCATGAGAAGGGATGCCTCAAGAACCAAAGTGTCCACGTAAATCTCGCCCTCGGGAACATCCTCACTCTTTCGAATTTCAGCGGCGCCCCAAAAACTACTCTGGGGGTCCTCAAATATTACAATAGAACCAATCTCCGCTCCGAGATTCTCTGCTGTCTTTGGATGTAGTGTGGCGTATCCACGGAGATCTCCACCATCTACGATTTCAAGGGTCAAGTTATCGACGATATTATTATCCTCCGTTACTCCTTGTTATAATTTTCATCGCTTACAGATATAAAGAATGGTACATCCTCATTGTTACTTGAAGAGTCTTGGAATACTCTCCACAAGTGAATTTGCATCACGTTCATGACGTGTATTTCTAGTAAGTTCTTCAATAAGACGCTCTCCTATCTCATGTGTTGCATACTCAGTAGTCTGAAGAGAGTCCTCTCCACTAGTTCCAAGAGATGCCAAAGTCAATAGATTCGCGGGATTGTCTCGAAGCCATAGATGTAACTCATATTCTACTTCCTTTGATCGAAGAGTTGCAACAAATGAATCAATATACACCCCGTTGAAACCTCCTCTTATTTCAGGCACAGGTTCAGGCCATGTTTGATGTGGAGGAAGCATTGTATCTAGGGAAGACAATTCCCATTCATCATTATGTAATAAAGAAATGATACCATTCTCAACTATGCTTCTAGATCTGTCGCCATCATTTGGACATGCCAGTTGGCGGGGAGAACGTTTTGTCTTCCTTGCTGTTCGAAAGGGACGCTGTATCAATGATAGTGCGTTTCCACCCAAGATTCGTTGGACATCACCTAGAGTCCCAGGGAATTCTCTTGAGAAAGTATATAGGATAAGCTCTGCGGCCTGTACCGATAGAAAGCTGTAATCAGTTCCGAAGAGAAGGCTCTCTGACCAGCGCTTTTCAGATGATTTGATTCGTGTGATAGCCATGTCAAAGAGAAGTGGAATATCTTGGTCGTGAAGTGTTGATGTGTCTGCGGTAAATGCAGGGTCTCTAAGGATGTCATAGAGTTTGGAATCACCAGGATTCATTCCACAATGTGCTAGGATTATTTTTAGCTGACGTACTGAGGCACTGTGTGTTTCATCCTCACGCATGGAATCAACTAGTTTCTTAATTCTAATTGCGGTCCGCATATTTCGTGTATCAAACAGAACGGGTATTGCAAGTTCTCCAGCTTTTTGGAGAACTCGCTTTGTGATATCATCTTCAAGCTCGTCAATGAACAATTGAGCAAGAGGATGTAGCTTGAGCCCTCTGAGGCCAAGTTGGAGTATTGCCCGTTCCAATTCACGTACTGCAATATCTGGTGGACCACTCTGAGCATCAGAAGGATTTACGCGTCCAAATCCAATCAGTCTAGAAGAATGAGGTGCGCGTGTAGTCCAACCTGCAATCTTGTCATTGGATACCTTGAATGATGGCTCTCCATTCTTGCCGCGCGTTGAGTAATCATCAGTATAGGGAAATACAATGGTCTTATCAATGAGCCACCCATGATTCATCCGCTTCCAACTTTTTCTACTATTGAAAATTCGAGATGGGAAGGCTGGTGCGGTAATTTCGACGGGTTCGAAAAGGAGTTTGTCATCCTCCATAGCTCGTTGAATCAACCGTTTCATTTCGAACCAGAGTAGCTGATAGAAATCATAAGCACCTCCAGGTGTGTTCTTGTGTGTTTTTTCACGACCCATATGGTGATGTGTATCAACTATGTAAAAGCGAAATGTATCGCCTTCTTTTATTCCCTGAGCAGGTATGTCTTCTAGTGCTCGGACAATGAGCATTTAATATCACGTACCTCTAGAGAACCTGAGATGCTTGGAGAGATAAAGTATTGCTCTTTGGAGATTTAACCAAACATATACCAATAGGGAGTCTGCATTAGGCATAAATCTGTTTGATTTGACCTATGGATACAGAGGCAGAGGTACATAATGATTGTTGTAGAAGATAAGGAAACCAATGAGGTCAGACAGTTCCTAGTAGTAGATGCTATGACAAAGTTAGGAATTGTCCAGCTCGGCACAAGCATTCGTTCATTTGATCCCGAACGTCTTCTACGTTACTATGAACTTGTTGCAAATCAGCTCTATGATTATTCTACTAAATACTCAGCGTCCTTTCGATTCTTACCTCGAAGAGCCTACTCCTATCTGTCAAAACCACCACTCCTAGCAGACATCTATGAAAGTGTACCAAGCACCGCAGACAGTTCATGGATGTGTGATGTGTTTCTAACCAATTCACTAGTTGAAATAACTGGAAAACCTCTTCCAAGATTTCAACAAAGAAACAATATTGATACTTCTTTCAGATGGGCAACTCAATCTGAATATGCCCCGCGACTCTATTGCGTTAGGGATCTTACACAAGATTTCGACACTCAACCTGGTTGGGGATGCAGATTGGATATAGGAAACTTGGAGGGAATTTTCAAGGGCTCCAACCGTGACGCCCTAATTTCATGCATAGTTTCTGGGGAACCAGTATTCATCCATATTGAGCAAGAAGGCGATATTGAACCTCTCCTTGAATGGCTTGTTCTCACTAAGGATGCTAACCTACCACACCCAGAACTGGTCTTTTCGGTACCATCGTTCAAGGAACATGAACAGCTAATGATGGCATTGCTTGAGATTCCTAGAACCAGACTGCTCACATCCGGGGCATCGATCGGAACACTATCATCGATTATCAACAAACTGAAATCTCATACAGGTCAGATGCACTGGTCCGAAAAGCTCGTCTTTGCAAGCTCTTATCCTGAAACACAGCTTGGAGACAGCTTGACTGAAGTACTCAGCTTCATCCTGAGTCGAAATTTAGGTGCGAAACCAGAAGATATACAGAGGATTCTAGCAGGAAATATTCTATCTATGTTACCTCCGAGACCCCGGTTCCTCAATTTGAGTAATAGTAAAGGGTCGGTTCTTGCCGAAGGGAAATTTGGAGAAACAGCCCTTCTGGAGATATCTCGTCTATTGCGACTGCTTGCTGCTCAAAAGCTTCATAGAGTCGTATCCATTGATTTAATGACCGATGAAAGTGGAGGGATTGTGGATTTCAATTCTGCAGTGATTAGTATTGAAGAGATAAAAACTGGAGTTACTCGAAGTGTTGCTCTTTATTCAGAGAGAAATGGATCACTCCGAATAACGGGATGGCGAGGTTCATTCACTAAGAGCATGCAAAAACGTAGTGCAACTATGCTCAGGACTCTCATTAGGTCATCTGACAAAGGTCCTTCTCTAGATGCTCCAAGCCATCTGTCTACATTCAATAAGGAGTTCCTTACTTCAGTTGGAGTACAGGACCCCAGAAGTGTCATTTCATCACTTCATTTTGAAATTCATCCAGAAGATATCCTTGCGGGCACTATACTGATGTGTCCGGATGACATGAGAGCTATCGGTGTAATCGCGGGAAATGTTGTTACTGTTCTGGATGCTCTATCTGGTCACTGGTGGGGGACCAAAATCGAGGCGAGTAATGCTTGCCCATCACGAAAAATCATTGTTTCCAGAGAGGATGCCAATGACATAGGAATGACTGAAAATACGAAATTGGATATTGTTAGATACAATGATGAAACTCCTCAAATTACACAGGTTCTCCTTACTCATGGAAGCGTCCCTGGGTTTAACGATGCGGAGCTTACTACGCATCTTCACTTGGTTCGCGAGGAATTGGAAAGATCCACAAATAACAAACTAATCGGTATGGAAAGTAGATTCCAAACCTCAAGAGGTGTTGAATTAGATGTTACTGAAACAGACCCACCACTACAGCGAGACCAACTTGGTCTTACAAAAGATCCTAGCATTGAAATTCTACCTAGAGAATTTCTATCAGAAGTCAATATCGTACTTGTTCTGGCAACAGGCAGCGAGATGAAAGTTCAAGATGTATCAATTTCTAATCCCACTACCACTAGACAATTCCTAACACCATTCTTCAAGCACGTTGAGGAACTTGAGCATTATCTATCGACTTTGAGCTCACAGGCATCACGTTTAGATGTCGCAAAAACTATCGCCTTTCTCACAATTGAAAGAATGAGAAGGAACAAAACAGATGGAAGGTTAGGGATTGTTTTTGTAGATAAGACACTCACGAAGTTTTCAATACAAAAGGGGGGAGATAATCAGGAATTCGTTGAGTTCGATGATGACATGCAGAATGACGAAGTTTACACTTCTCTGCTGTATTCAATTCTTGATGCGGGAGATCTTCCTGAAGGAGATACGAATCCAGATGGTATCTTTCGTAGCGTTGCTGAGATGCTCGAAGATTTTGGTTCAGAGAGACCTACCTTGGTGATTGTGTGCTCCAATCATCTTAGTAATCCTGAAGCGGGAATCAGTTCATATATTCAGGCAATTTCATCCAACACTAATTATAGATTGGATATTGTTGGGATTGGAGAACAATTCGATGTGGAGCAGACCCAACAAGCAGTTCAGGGATTAAAATCAAGAATACTCCATGTTGAAGAGTTCTCCACCTTCGAATTTCTTGGTTATCTTCAGTGGGCACTGAAACATCTTTCTCAATGAGATTTTACTCGCGGACCAGTCGCTCAATTGCAGAAAGTCGCATGTCTAGTTGATTGGTCTTTATTTCAACTTCCTCAATAAGAAGCTGAGTTTCTTCTAGCAACCTAATTAATTCAGCTTCTCCTCTGTCATCTTCACCCTCTTGTGCTTCTTTAGTTTCTTTTACAAATGCCAATATATTGGACTCTTCTTCCTTGATTCGTAATCGAATATCATCAAGTTGCTCCATTGACTCCAATAGCGATTTCATCTGGTGTTTCCATTTCTCAGCCACTGAAACCACCTACTCGATCTCTCGACAGACTGTAACAATTCTCTCTTCAAGTTCACTGAGCCGTTTTGTGATTTCCTCTAAGCTCTCAATAGCTTCCTTAATCCTTGATTCCATGAGATTGGGATGTGATGCAGCTGGTTGCTCATCTTTTTGGTTTCGTGTATGTTCAAGTTCACCAAGAATAGATTCTATTCGTTCGATACGACGATAAGTATCCTCAATGTCAATTTTGCTAACAAGACCACGCGCTCTACGTGCAATCTCTTCGTATTCAGGAGGTATTCGAGGAGGTCCTTCAGTGGTTGGTTCACTAGATGGTGCTTTTGAATCTCCTATTGGTGTATCAATTGCCACTTTTGTGGAGGGAATTGGTTCTGTTGAAACAGCCCAAAGAGGAAGAAGAATATTCATCGCATGTTTGTCGATATCAGACTCATTGAATATCGAAGTTGTAAGAATATTGCGAGGGCCATCCCAGAAAAATAACTCTGACGTTTCGCCTCGAATGAAGAAACATGCACCAACTGGTTTGTCAATTTTGAGTGTTTCACTCATATCCTTTATCCAGTTGCTTAGGAGTAGAGCAAGAGCAGTACTATTTTTTGATGTTTCATGCTTGAATATTATTGAATCACTGGAATCATCCTTAACCGAATCAGGTATCCATGTTCTCAGATTACTCCAATCGGAGGGGACATTGAGCGAGAATGCTTCAGCACAAGTTCCAATTGTAGTCTGTTCGCGAATATACTCAACATAATCTACACCAGGTTCATCAAATGAAGAGGATACGTCAACGCCCAATTCATGTCTGAGGAATATTCGTGTAATCTCGTGAGGCGTGAATTCTTTTATCCAGAAAGCAGAAATATTCCGGAATAATTTCCCATCTTGGCTCTCGTTACGAAAGACAACCACAAATTTCTCACTTCTTAATCCTGGAGTGCCAAGTAGCATTATCCCAGCGGCACCAGAAGAAGATACACCACGATCAATAACGGACCTCATTGATGTGCTTAAGGGAATGACATACCTATTCTGATTCTCCTTATCTACAAGGTTTCCAGTGATTCCCTTAGTTAGAAGCCCTGTTTCAATCCAACCAGCTTTTAATTTATCTCCAGGGAATCTTATGGATAGATGCCCTAGGACTTCCCCATTCGCATGCATAGCCTCTAAGAGATTTACTAGGTTGTCTGTCACTCATTACACATCCTTGCCGGTTTGATTGATTATCATATCTTTAACCACGGGGATATCTCCAACATCTTTGATAATAACAACTGTCCCCTGAACTGCTTCAGCAATTCCAGACAAGATTGATTCCTCACACCTTTTCCCAAGACCAACACAAATCAATGAGATCTTGTCTTTTCCTTTGAGCAGTTTTCTTGCGGTTGCCACAGGATTTCTCCCATGTGAATATGTGCCGCTTGACATGAAAATCAAGACTGTTGGTTTGTTGTTTGCGCTCTGCAATTGTTCTGCAAGCTCTAT
>DAOWDY010000021.1 GCA_030638785.1 Candidatus Thorarchaeota archaeon | reverse complement strand
GTTATCGGTTCCTTTGGTCACTATTGATATAATTGTCAATGCAGGCTATGCAACAATTACTGACCTAGTGGGAACAAGTCCTGAACAGCTTGCATCCACTACTGGTCTAGACCCAAAGATTGTTCAGGATATTCATCTTACAGTTCAAAAGAAAGTGTGGTTTGGTGATATCTGAATCACAAATTATTCCTGCTCATTGAAGCGAAACCATCGCTTGTAGCGAGATATTAACAAGATCATCCAGTTTGGGTTTTCCCACAATCTTGGCTTCACTCTCAATTGGTTCTCCTACAATCACACAGGCTGTACCTACCTTAACTTTCCGCAAATGACCAATAACGAATAATGCTGCACTCTCCATCTCCGTAGCTAGAACCCGTGCTCTTCGGTATGAATCCCACTTTGCTTTTGTCGAAACAGAATCTGCAACTAACTCTGGGAACTCACTATAGAATGAATCTTTACTGTGCCCAATTCCAACTCTATACTCTGAACCTCTCTCGTCTGCGGCTCTCATTAATGCTGAAAGTAGGGATGGGTCTGGAATGGCTGGATACTCTATTGGAACATATTGTTTGGATGTACCATCATCCCTAACCGCACCTGTGAATATCACAATGTCCCCAGCTGCTAGTGTGGGATCAATTGCTCCTGCTGTCCCCACTCTTACGAATGTATGACAACCCACTCTAATAAGTTCCTCAAGAGCTATCGCCGCTGAGGGACATCCGATACCTGTTGAACATACTGCGACAGGAGTATCTTTGTAGGTTCCTCGAAAACTCCAGTACTCTCGTTTCTTTGCAACTTCTTCAGAGTTGTCAAAGAACTTCTCAGCAATGATCCGGGAACGATCAGGATCACCAGGTAGTAATACGAGTGGTGGAATCTCACCTGGTGCGATATCTATGTGGTATTCTCTTTCTAGATCAGTCATCTAAAGACTCGCCCCTTGAAACTTTCCTGACATATTATAAACGCTTTCGAAGGTTAGTGAGGGTAACTCCGGCATGCTTAAAAGACTCCATCAGACCGCCACAGAGAGTGGTGGCCATGAGCAAGGAAATCACAGATTTAGAACGTAGCATCCTAAAAGTTATCCTAACAGATAGCCACAGAGCACCTGCAATCACAAAAATACTTCAGGGTCGTCAAATCGATTGTGACCAAAATAATGTGATCCAGGCTCTAAACTCTCTTGAAGGAAAAGACTTGGTTGAGAGGTTCACCTCAAAGACCTGGATTGCAAAAGAAAAGGCAGAGGATTACGTAGAATAATTGTCTTCTCTTCAAGTTGGATTCTTACCAATAGCTCCATTAGAGAATTTTAACAAGCTTCTCAACAATATTGTAAGTAAGCTCTGGATTTTTCACGGAGAATACATGGGTTCTAATTGAGTTTGAAGCAACTATCCTTCCCTCACTCTTCTTGACAAGGTTCTCCAGCAATTCTTCTCCAAGATCAACAAGAGGTAACACATGAACAACAGCTAATCCAACATCAGCGGCCCCTTGTTTCCTAAGTCTATCAGCTGCTTTGAGTAAAGTGCTTCCGCTTTTTGTAAGGTCATCAATTACTACGATGTTCTTGTCTGTTACATCCAAGTCTCCATGTAACTCGATACTGAATGAATTCTTTCTACTCTTTCCAAATCCTGCACAATCGAATCTTTCTTGGCCGCCCTCATCTGGAGTGATAATTATATATTCCTCAAAATCGAATTGATGCGCTGCAAATTCAACAAGTTCATGCATGAGGTCTACAATTTCTAACTTGCCCTCATCTATCATCTCTTTCATCCAATCAAGCTCTGCATGTGCATGAGGGTTAAGAACCCATATCTTGTCACATGCTTCTGCAATCCTTCGCATTGCCCACCGTGCTGCTACTGCTTCGCCGGTCTTGAAGGCTTTGTCTTGTAACGCGTATGGTTGGAATGTGAGAACAACCTCAATTCTATCTGCTCGGTCAACAGGGATGGGACAGTAGGTTTTATGCTCTGTTTCCACCACTTTCACAGGTTTGTTCAGTAGGTCGAGCATGAGTAGCAATTCAATCAATCTATCAGCGGTAGAGTACGTTTCTTGTTCATCTGGACCTGATCCTGTACAACTCTGAACGACAACGACCTTGCGGCCTGCGAGCCTTGATAACCTTGGGATTCTAACGTAGAGGTCTCCATTTGGAAACATCCTCTTGCTATCATAATTCGTAGCTGAACGGTATACTGTGAATCCATGCTGTTTGAACCTTAGCCCAAGGTGTTCCGCACCACTAGCAAGAATGACATCATACTCTTTCATTGTAGTCCGCCATGGCATGCCCTGAATTTTCCCTTAAGTGAGTTTCCGTTTAGTCTATATCTGGTTGTTGTTGACCCACATACCTGCTAGCTGCTCGACTATCATAACCTCTCTCAGCCTTGCTACTGAGTGGTACAAACATAATTTGTACAATAGCTGTACCGGGATATAACAACACGGGACTCAAATTCTCACAGAATATCTCTAATGTTAAACGACCTGGTTTGTCTATTCCCGTTCCTGGATTGACTAAACCCGCTGCATGTACAATGATTCCCAACCTAGCTATAGAAGATCTCCCTTCTAACAGGCCTGCGTACGATGAAGACAATGAGAGGCTCTCAATTGTTTGTCCCAAGATGAACTGTCCAGGAAGAATCATGAATGGCTTTTCTTTTGTGTCTACAAGTTTGGTTTCCTCATCTAGAGGTCTATCGCTATGAATATCAACTGGTGGTCCTGGATGATACACTCTAAAAATACTGTCAAGTTTAAGATCCACACTGCATGGACCTATTGCATCTGCCTCTAGGGGATCAATCACAATATCTCCATTGGCTATTGCTTTTCGAATATCTGAGTCCGAGAGCATCATGTGAAACCATCCTAACACATTCTTTTGTCGGGAGGTCAAGCATTGTGAACTATGGCTTTTAATCTGTCGGAGCAAATTTAGATTCTCTAACCGGTCGAGTCTTGTCATACAATAACCTATAATGCGGTTACTGTGAATATGATATTGCCGCCACAGGTATAGTGTTTCTAGTGAGCCCTACTGCTAGAGATTTGCTTCAGAAGATCGCACAAGACGCGGGAATTCCGTATCGCGATGTAGCGAAGCGAATCAACAGTGAGATGGAACAAGGTGAAGGTTTCATAGACTCTGTTCAAGCATTGGCAAAAGAGAAAGGGCTACCGTCAAAAGATTATGTACTTGATTCAGAACAAATTGCCAATGAGATAAGTACGATTCTAAAAGAAGACTATTCTCAAACCCTGATGATTTCTGCAGTTCTAGGACAGCTTGTAGAGTCCAAAGGTGAAGAGAGATTTCCCCCACCCGCCTTCTTTGTCTTTCTCGAAGTGCTTTCTGATGTGACAGAAACACCCCGCCGTGTTGGAGATACACCTCCAAAGAATGTTGACGAGGCCACAACGAGAATAATTGAGCTCACGACAACACTTGTTTCTCTTTTATGTGAGTGGAATGTTGAAGGCGTTGTCGGAGTGGCTAAGGATTGCCCTGATAGCCTCAAGGATATTGCGAGGTCTGTATTCAGGAAAACCAAATTACTACAATCAGGTATGTGGGTCTGTGTATCTTGTGGACGTATTGTAGAAGCCAAGAGCACAAGAGCGCTTCTTTGCGAAGAATGCAACTCTGGTCTTTCAGATGGTCCTTCGAATGATTTTGGTCAACCCATCGAAAGGGATCGAACTGGGTATGGTCGAACCTCTAGAACTGATGAGAGCGAATAGAATTAGTTAATCATATTCCTGGTTTACAATCTGAATATCCAAACCCTTAGAGAGCAGATTATTCACTAGTTCAATCTGAGTCGAATATATAGTAGTATCATCAACTTGTAGTTCTATTGCGCCAGATTGTATATCTTCAATAAACAGTAGAACAGGATCTATTCCCAATGTTGGTCCTAAACTGATGAGTGGTGCACT
>DAOWDY010000084.1 GCA_030638785.1 Candidatus Thorarchaeota archaeon | reverse complement strand
ATGGTTGCTTCTGTAATAACTCCGAGAGTACCCTCTGATCCAATGAATAACTGTTTCAGATCCGGTCCCACCGAATGTCGCGGAACGGCCTTACAGTCTACAATATCACCATTAGGTAAAACAACTTGAAGACCTAGAGTAAGGTCCTCAATCTTACCGTACAGAGAGGACATTGACCCACCGGATCGAGTCGCAAGAAATCCTCCAACATTGGATGCTCTAAGTGAGGTTGGAGTATGTCCTGTTGTGTACCCCATCTTGGTGACTGCTTCTTCAAGGTCAATTCCAACTAAGCCAGCTTCTACAGTTATCAGCAGCGATTCGTGATCAACATTGAGAATCTTATCCATACGCTTTAGGTCGAGCATCACGCCACCATAGACTGGAACTGTACCTCCACAACTACCTGCTCCGCCTCCCACAGGAATAACTGGGATTTTCTTATCATTACATATCTGAAGGACTTGAGACACCTCTTCAGCAGAAGCTGGAAAAGCAATAATATCAGCAAGAGGCAGCATCTCACCAGCTCGAATCTTTGCAGCACTCAAGGGCGATGCATCATGAGCGTTCAGAATCGCATCGGTTTCGTGAATGGAGACATGCTCATCACCAATTATGCCAGCAATCTGTTTAGCTATCGCAGCTCGTGTTTTCTCCTCAAGCATCTCTATCCCTCCAGAGGTAATGACTTCGCAATGAATACAGTGAGGTCGTCCACCTCAACCTTGCTTCCCTCTCGAAAGAGGTTCTCCTCAAGCTGAGCTGTACATAATGGACATGGAGTCACAACACGATCAGAACCAGTTGATTCAATCTCAGCAACATTGGACTTAACAACACCTCTCGCGACATCTGGAGCGTGTCGTCCTACAAGACCACCTCCTCCACAGCACGAGTCATGTAACTCTGATTCGCGAACTTCTACTAGTGGGATGGCAGTCAGAATCATATGAGCATAATCCATAACTTGACGGGACGTGTGACGTATCAAATGGCATGGATCGTGAACAGTCACTTTCTCCTGAGAGCCCTCACGTTTCTTACCAAATTCGTTGGCCAGGGTATCAATTCCGATATCCTCCACTAGATACTCTAGCATGTGATAGACAGGGATGTTCCAATTTTCTTTGATGGCTAGTTCATTTAGATTAGAAGTACATCCTGCACATGTTGTAACTATTTTCTTTACACCCAAGTCCTTGATCTTCTTCAATAGCTTCTGAGAAAGATCCTCCGTCTTTTCGTGATCACCAATCAGAGTCGTTGGGAGTCCACAACAACTCATCTCATCAAGCAGTGTATAGCTCACATTGAAGTGTTCGAGGATTACCTTTGCAGCCTCACGTACTTCTTGTGACCGTTCCTCAGCTTGACAACCCGGGTAGAATAGAACATCAGCTCCTGCTTTTACTCGGTCTTCTACGAAAGGTAAACCAATTCGCTCGAGTCGCATATCTCTGCTCTCGATTTTTTCTTCAGGATCGTCCCATGGTTCGAATGCCAAGTCATGCTTGTTCAGAATCTCCATCTGCTCATGAAGACTCGCAGGAACCAATTCAGGATGTTGTTTGTAAATGCGAGCTCGCATGAGATTCACAAGTTCAGGTATGTCAACATTGTTTGGACAGACTTCACGACAAGTACCACAGCCCGTGCAAAGATAGATGCGATCAACAGAAGTCCAGAATTCTGGAGCAGATCGGCTCAACTCAACTGCAATCCCTCTAGGTCCAGTGAATCGATCGACTCCGACTGCTCGAACTACGGGACAATGATTGATGCACAATCCGCAATTTATGCAGTTCTCAATGCTCTTGACTACTTCAAGTTCATGTTTGTTATACGGAATTATTCCCTCTTGTTTGAGGGTTCCTTTAACATATTCATAGGCTTCATCTTCACTCATGAGGAAACCTCCTTTGTACTTTCTGTCGCGTAATTTCCTACTGCTCTCCCTGTTGCGAGGGCGACTCCAAGTCCGCTCTTCTCAACATGGTAGTTGTAACCACATAGAATAGAGCCTGCTGCATAGAGATTTGTTGCATAGGTCTTACCCCTATTATCAGTTGGTCTAAAACGGGAATCGAATCCAAGCCCACATTCAAAGAGTGTGTGTCCATCGGATTGAACAGATACTATTTTGGTCATTTTTTGAGGTCGGATTTCGTTCACAGAGATTCTTTCTGAATCCACAACAGGAAGATCGAATAATTGTTCTTCAAGTCCTTCCCCGTCACCAGAGATGCCACCACCGATGAATTTGCCAGTTGCCAATATCACAGACTTTGGTTTAACCCCAATGGTTCTTCTTGGTCCATCTAATGTAATCGTCATGATGTTTGATTTGTCCTTGACAAAACTAGATGCATCATATCCAACCATCAGCTTGCCACCTGCACTTTTCAAGGCAGTTTCTAGAGACCTCAGTAATCGAAATCCAGGAACAGAGGGTGGAAATGAGATTAGTTCAAACACCTCAACTCCGGTTTCTCTTTCAATATATTCCTTCACACTTAGAGGATTCTTTACTCCCATGATCGGAGGTAGAGCAACGAGAGTTGCATCGATCTTATCGACTTGTTTCTTCAGCACTTTGGTAAATTCTGCCATGCCATCATCAGTTTCAATGAATCGAGCTACTTCCATACCAGAGAGATTCGTTTGTTTTGAAACCGAGAGACCATCTATGAGAATATGAACTACTCTTCTTGGTCCAATACCACTATCCATCACAAGATCAATGAATGACTTAGCTGCAGCGGATGGATTGAAACTAGGCATTCCACTAATCCCAGCAAACAATAGTACTTCATCTTCATTCGCCAATCTATCAGTGTGCATAGTACTTTGTAGAAGACAGGTTGGTTTCCATGTACCGATAATTGAGAGACCGCCAATGTTAGAATCAATTGTTCCTACAAGTGAGGCGGGTGTGCCATCTAGATTTTGTTTCAACCATTCGACTGATTCTCGAACAGTATCAACAATTCGCCCAATGGAAATTTCACCTGATTCTGTATGACCAAGAGTCGTATAGGGATGAAATGGTAGTAATGATGAAAAAGCTGCGAAACCTTCAATGGGAGAAATGAACGGAGTTTCTCCACCTGGAAGATAGCCTGCGATGTCCATAGCTCCTGATGAGTCTGCAGTCGCACCTTGCCCCTTTCTGACAACAATTGTATCCGATCCGGCTTGTGCAGCTGTGATACCTGCGACAAGTCCTGCCATTCCCCCTCCAATGACAAGAATATCTGTTTCCAGATCCATTAGTCCACCTCCTCCCAGGGCTTTGGTTCATACTCATCTCTTGCATGGT
>DAOWDY010000069.1 GCA_030638785.1 Candidatus Thorarchaeota archaeon | reverse complement strand
GGTTTGCCTGGTTACACCCCTTCCAAGACGTTTCTCAGACACAAGGCTCATTGGAGCTCATGTGGGAGCTTGAGAGATGGTTGGCTGAGATAACCGGAAGGAGTGAAGTCACTCTGCAACCTGCTGCCGGAGCTCAGGGTGAATTCACAGGAATCTTGGTTATACGTGCTTACCACAAGTGTGTGACGGAGGAGTGCGAACAGCGTACCGAGATACTCATTCCCGATGCTGCTCATGGTACAAATCCAGCTTCAGCCGCAATGGCAGGTTACAGAGTTGTTGTAATCCCCTCGGATAAGGATGGACTGGTTGATATCGAAGCCGTGAAGGAAGCTGCGGGACCAAACACTGCTGGACTGATGCTAACAAATCCGAATACTATTGGTGTCTTTGAGAAGAACATTGGCGAGATTGCTGGCATTGTTCATGATGCAGGGGGTCTACTCTACTATGATGGTGCCAACTTTAATGCGATAATGGGTATCACACGTCCTGGTGACATGGGTTTTGATGTTGTCCATCTGAACCTTCACAAGACCTTCTCAACTCCTCATGGTGGTGGAGGTCCAGGTGCTGGTCCTGTTGGCGTTACAAAAGAATTAGCCGAATTTCTACCTGTGCCCCGAGTGCGACGAAAAGATGCGGGGGACTTCTTCTTCGATTATGACCTTCCAAGGTCAATAGGGCGAATACAGTCGTTCTATGGTAATTTTGGAGTACTAGTCAGAGCTTATGCATACACCTATGCACTTGGAAAGCAGGGTCTCAAAAAGTCATCAGAGATGGCCGTTCTCAATGCCAACTACATCGCCCATCATGTTAGCAAGATTCCCGGCTTTAGTCTACCATATTCGCAAGACGATCCACGAATGCATGAATGTGTAATTTCTGCGGAAGAGCTGAAGGATACCACCGAAATCACAGCTATGGATGTCGCAAAACGCCTTCTTGACTTTGGAATCCATGCTCCTACAGTCTATTTTCCATTGATTGTTCCTGAGGCAATGATGATTGAACCGACTGAGAGTGAATCCAAACAAGAACTTGATACAATGATCTCCATCTATGAGAGGATATCAAAGGAAGCCCATGAAACTCCAGATATAGTTAGGACGGCGCCTCATTCAACTGCGGTTAGGAAACTGGATGAGTACTATGCAGCCCATCCAAAGACGCTGACTCTCTCGTGGAAAATCCACAAGCAGAGAGAAGAAAAGGCAGAGAGTACATAGAATAGAGAGAGGCTTGAATGAGGTTGAAGATCGAGCGGACTGTTGATTCAATTCCCCTAGTGGTTTCTCATGAGCGGATTGGAACTGATTTACAAGTGACCATCTACGGGGGCGATGAACATCACATTGGTGGCGTTTCTCTTGCTTATCCAACACAGAGCCACTATCGGGATGCTACTACCGTAAGTGTGAACACAATAACTGCTCCTGGGCATAAGGACTACGTGGTCGCCAACTCAGCAGCAGAAACTATTTGCAAGGCATTGAGCGTTCCTACACTTGTGTCAGTAGGGATACATGTTGAGAATGCAACTAAAGAACAGATAACTTCCATCGTGAATGAAGTCGATTCAATGATTAATGAGATGATTGCGTTCTATCAAAAGAATGAATAACACATGGATATGCAGAACAGTGGGTCAAGCCAGTGCATGTGAGATTCAAATCATTTGGTCCTCTCAGAAGAGTAATTGGAGAGACAATAATAGATTTGGAGGTAAAGGAAGGATCGACTGTTAGACAGGTGGTCAATCAAGTACTAGAAGAGTGGGGAAGTGAAGCAAAAGGACTCATTATGGATGGAGATGAGATAGGCGGAAACCTCATTGTTCTATTGAATATGAAAGACGTTGACACACTTGGCGGCGTGGATATACCCGTTAAAGCAGATGATGAAGTTGCCATCCTACCGCATGTTCAAGGCGGCTAGTCAAATTGACCTCCAAATTCTATCTTGAAACATATGGATGCAGCCTCAATATGGCTGATTCTGACTTGATTGTTGGCAGACTCCACCAACTTGGTGCAGAACGTGTGGAAAAAATCCAAGAATCTGACATAATCATCTTGAACACGTGTGGAGTAAAAGAGCCGACCGAAGATAGGATCATTCACAGACTCGGGGAGCTATCAGAAGGATCTGTTCCAGTGATTGTCACTGGCTGTCTACCACGAATATCATTCAAACGCGTAAGTGGTACCAATCCTGAGTTTGCAGCCATTCTTGGGCCTCAATCATTGGATTCATTGGGTCCAGTCTTTGAGAGAGTTCTTGCCGGTGAGAGAGGTATTCTGCATCTAGATTCAGACGAAACTTCAAAATTACGATATTATGAAGGACCTCCCGACTCAGTAATCTGCACCATTCCAATCTGTGAAGGATGCGTCGGGGACTGTACTTACTGTGCAGTAAAATTTGCACGGTCAAATGTACAGAGTTATTCCTTTGAAGAGATTCTTAGTGTTGTGAGACGCTGTGTTCATACTGGATACAAAGAGATTCGCCTGACTGCTCAAGATGCTGGTGCTTATGGCCATGATACTGGTGAGTCGCTTGCTCACCTTCTCTCCAGTGTTTCAGAGGTAGATGGTAATCATAGGTTCAGGCTTGGAATGTTCAACTCAAATCTTGTCAAGGATGACCTGCAGGCATTTTTGGACTCCATGTCTTCCGACCGTTTCTTTCGTTTCTTTCATGCACCAATCCAGTCAGGATCTAACCACGTTCTTCAGTTGATGAAACGCAAGTATACGGTTCAAGAGTGGAAGACAGTGGTATCAGAAATAATCAAACGGTTTCCATATGCCACCATCGCCACGGACATCATTGTTGGTTTTCCAGGAGAAACAGATGAAGACTTCGAAAAGACTTTGGCTCTCATGAGTGAAGTGAAACCAGCAGTCATCAATGTATCAAAGTATGGAGACCGACCTGGAACTGAGGCATCGAAGGCTAATAACAAAGTCAATACAGGCATCAAGAAAGAACGGAGTCGACGGTTATCTTCTCTAGTGACCGACATCATCACCGAGAAGAATCAGGCATGGATTGATTGGCAAGGCCCTGTAATCATTACAGGCAATGCTCCAAAGGGAGGTCTACAGGGAAGGACTCCAACCTACAAACCTGTAATCATCAATGACAAGGCCTCAATTGGTGAAATCGTTGAAGTGCGTATCATTTCAACACATAGGACCCATCTTACAGCATCTATTGTCTAGGCTCAACATCGATGTCTATTACTTTGCTCGTCTTCGCGCTCTCACGTGCTGCTTCAACTATTTTCAGTGCAGCAACACCGTCATCTAGTCCTACTATAGGGGTTGAACCAGTTTCAAGTGCCTTAACAAAGTCAGTAACAACCTCACGAATTGGTTCACCATAAACCTTGATTGTAGCACCTCTTTCTGGTAGACGAATGGTTCTATCTTCCGCCATTGGTTCTTGGTCCAAGTCCTTGACTTTGATAATCTGTGCAAAGAGGTCTAGAGTCAATGCACCCTTCGTACCCGACACATCCATGGTTCTTGCCCTGCCCGCATACTGACGGGATAGATGGAAGAAGTGTTCAGAGCCACTTTTGAACTTCACAAGGACAGTACCGGCATTGAAAATTCCACTCTCCGTGCTACACTGAGCGTATAGTTTGGCGGGGCCTTGACTAATTCTGGCCATGATATCAAAATCGTGAACACCGATGTCCTCAAACACATCCCCCAGTGAAGGAATTCGAGAAGGTTGTACAAAACCACGGCGATCATGAATGATGTTTCTAGGTACTCCAATGGCACCATCTCGGATGAGTTCCAGTGCTCTCCCAACAATGGGATTGTATATCTCAGAGTGGGAAACAACACCGGCTATTTCCTTGCTCCTAAGAGTTTCAGCCACTCGTTCTGCGTCTTTCAGAGTACTTGCGATTGGTTTCTCAATCAGAATAGCCTTCACCGAAGCATGTGTTTTTGCAATATCCTCTGCAATACTAGCATGAGTCGATGTAGGAGTCGCGATAATAACACCATCTAATGATGATTCCTTAATCAGTAAGTGATAGTCCGAGAAAGCATTGACACCATATGCATTTGCAATCTGTTTAGCCGCATCGAGATTGAGATCTGCAACTCCACCAAGTAGGCGCATACTAGCGAGAACCCTAGCATGGATACGACCCATGTTTCCTGTACCAATAATTCCTATTCTGGGATTGGTCATCGAGAACACCTCTGAAATTCAAGTGGTAGACTTTTGCAAGCCCCTAATTAGGATTCTGCTAGGTCATGAGCTGGAAAGCAAAGCAAGAATAATTACAAACCAGATACAATTTTCCAACCTGTTTCTGCCAAAAATTAACATCAGGAGCTTATATCCAATAAGCCACTATTCTAATTTGACTAGGGGTCGCCCATCCCTCTTCTGATACTTAACCCTCCCTCGGACCCACCCCTTGCCTGCCTCCCTTGACCTCGGGGGTGGGTCCTTTCACGTTTTTTTTACTGACCAACACTATTATCCCAAAAGGATGCGTGTGAAGTTTCTGGGGATCTAGTGAAATTACGCGATATAGAGGTCCAAACTGCTGAAGTTGCAGATCTAGATGAGATACTATCTCTCATAAACAAGACAAATCACGAATGGTACATCAAGATAATTCCGGAAGAACATTGGACAGAACCTTTTCTTACCAGAAAACAACTTGACAAGATGTCCACCTTCATGGAGTTCTTTGTTCAGAGATACGATGGTGAAATCATTTCTGTTGGATCTTTTGGTACAAGAGATGATAATACTGCTTGGATTCCACTAATGTATGTGAGGTCTGATTTCCAGCGGAAAGGAATCGGATCAGATATGATGCTCTATCTAGAGAATAAGGCACGAGAACGGAAGTTTCAGGAAATACACTTGGAAACTGACAGCGAAGCCGAGTGGGCTGTGAGATTCTATGAGAAACATGGTTATGCACTCTTCAAGAAAGAAGAGAATCCTTGGGGATACCACATCTGGATGGAGAAGCAACTATGATTGATGAGAGTGTCGAAGAGACTTCCTTTGTGAAACAGCTGTAGACAGAAGCGATATGAGTATTGAACTGACATTGATTTCGTAATTTGATATCTAGAATGATTAATATCTCAGAACTCCATTCACCTGAGAGGGGTAATGGGTGTGTCATATAATCTCAGAGTTCTATCTACACTAATTCTTCTTGCACTAGTAATACCGTATCCTCTAGGTAACTCCACAACGACAGATGTGCATATTACTCAAACTGATTCATTAAGTCAGTCATCAAACTGGCTCTCGGGCTGGCAGTACCGAAAGAGCCACACAATCAATGGAGCGTCAGGTGCAGGCACAAATTACCAGATTAAGATCAGAGTTCTCCGATCTTTAGGTATTGACTCTGGGGGGAACATCTTTGTTGGGACTAAGTGTGCATCTGACTTTGCTGACATCAGATTCACAACAAATGATGGGGTTACAGATCTCGATTATTGGTTACAGGATGAAGCTGAAGGAATCTTCTGGGTCGAGATAGACGATAGTCTTGATACGAATCAAGACATCTATATCTACTACGGCAATTCTGGTGCCAGCACAACATCAGATGGTGCAGCTACCTTTCTGTTCTTTGATGACTTCATAGGCACTTCACTTGATGTTGGAAAATGGAATGAGTGGGCGACTGGAGGTAGTTACTCTGTTAGTAGCTCGGTACTAACGATTACAGGTGGTTCAGGGGCTTGGGAACAGATTGGCACATACAGCCAATGGGCTGACAATATCGCTGTTCATGCATATGCCACATGGGATGAGGCTAATTACATTCAGGTTGGAATAGATGACAGGACCGCTAATGGAAATTATCAGGGTGCTGAACGATCCGAAGCTGGTTGGCGTAAAGATAATGCTGGAAGGCGATACTATGTCTATCATGATGGCTCTCAAACAGTTTCCTCCAGAAGCTCCTCTATCTCATCATACACTCACATAGCATTAGGTTGGGAGAGTGGTTCCAGTGTGAGGTTCTGGGAGGCTGGTGTCCTGCAAGAAACAACCACATCCACTGTACCATCTGATGATATGGGTGTGTGCTTCAGTGCGAGGGAGACAACAACCGATGTTTCAGTAGATTGGGTTTTTGTAAGAAAGTATGTAGTAACCGAACCCTCCCAAGGAGCTTGGGGATATGAAGAAACACCTGATTCTTCATTGGTGTCATCATGGTCCTTCAACGAAGGTTCAGGAAGTATGCTTTACGATTTAAGCGGAAATGATAACGACGGAGATATCACTGGTCCTTTGTGGACAACGGGTGCAATGGCTGGTCATGCATTACAATTTGATGGGACAAACGATTACATCGAAATAGATGATTCAATATCACTTAGAACTATTGCAAATGAATACACCTTCGAGGCGTTCTTCAAACTCTCCTCCTATGGTACTCAGAAAGGGTGCACTCTTTTCCAAATGGCTTCAGGAACCGGAGGTAATGTGTTCATTGTCGTTGCCAATGAGATTCCTGCTAGCAACAAGATTAGAATTGCCGCTATGACAGAATCATCCGGGGATGAGATTTTCGATTTTAATTACGTGATACCGCTTAATCAATGGGTTGCGCTTGCTGCAGTAAAAAGTAGTAGTGGGAACATAGAACTCTATGTTAATGGCTCTCTTGAACAAACGCTTACTGGTTTTCCTCAGGTGCTAACACAATATCTGAGTAAGGCCTTCATCGGTGCCGATGCAGACAGTGGAATGACACTAACAGACTTCTTTGCAGGGACAATTGATGAGATTCGGATATACAATAGAACGTTATCCAGCTCGGAAATTTCTCAGAGTTACATAGATTTCTTCGAAGAGGAAACAACTTCCACAACCACTACAGAAACGACAACTACAGAAACTACAACTAGCACTACTCAGACATCAACGACAAGCACCACTACAGGATCAACTTCTCCAATATTCACCTTTCCTGTAACAGGGTCATTTACCCTTGTTCTCGGACTCGCAGTGGGAGGCATCATCGCGGTGGTAGTGATTGTGATAGTATTCTTACAAGTACGCTCTCGACCTAGCTTTGGTGGCTTTGATTACGGATGAATTGGTACGTGCTGAATGGAATGTAGCACATGCTGAAATTAGAAAGAAAATGCGCAAAATACAATGCTGATTGGAAAGTATGGTGGG
>DAOWDY010000055.1 GCA_030638785.1 Candidatus Thorarchaeota archaeon | reverse complement strand
GGATTTTTTGGCTGGAGTTCCCTGCACGATCAGTGATTTTGGCGCTCATTTGATAATAGTATCGACTCATTACAGATAGATACCAAACAACATGAATTCTGATTTTAGCTACTTCTTAATGAACCAGCCCATTATAATGGGATGCAGAATCATTTCCACCAATGCTCTTTTAAGAAACTGAATAGATAGGTTATGTTCAACAACATATTGGCCTTTTGGACCATTAAGTCATTAACTAGTGAAGATACAAAGATGGCAGAGCCAAGGAGGAGCTGGATTGATTGCCACGAGTTGTACGAATAAGTAAACATCGAGTGATGGTGTTACTGCTCATTTCTCTAATCATCTCACTTTCAGCCCCACTATATACGTACAACTACCACGATACAGAACTTTCTATGATTGATGACTTTGCTACTTCTGATAGCTTCTATAATGTCAACATCACAATAGCAAAAGTACATGTTATTGAAGACCGAGATTTCTTGGATGCTGAGATTTATGTCAGAGCTAGCATCGACGGTGGAACTGTAAAACAAAGCGCCACATACACAGGTATCCATGATGGGGATATAATCACACTGAATATGGTGCTCTTCACTGGTCGTCGCAAAAACTATACAATTCGTGTTGATGTATGGGAGTCGGATGAGGTTCTTGATGATTATCTGGGCCGTGTGAATTACACTCGCGATCCTCCAATTAACAGTGACGCATGGTATGATGCTGAAGGGAGCATTGGTGGTGACAATGACTTGCAAGCCAGAGTCAAAATCAAGGAAACTGCTTCTCTTAATCCAATACCACGATTGAACAAACCAGCTGATAAGACCTTCAGAGAGGGAGCAACGGGTTATCTCATTCAATGGAAAGGATTTGACGACAATCCTGACTCCTATAACATAACGCGAGATGGAGAGCTTATTGATACTGGAACTTGGATTTCAGAAGTACCAATTGTATGCAACTTATCCGTTCTTTTGGAAGGTGAGTACTATTACCATATTGTAGTCAATGATACCGATGGTTATTGGGCCGAAGACTCGGTAAATGTCACAGTGACTGAAGCCCTGACAACCACCACAACAACTACAACAACTACAACGACCACGACAACCACGACTGAAACCTCTACTACAACTGCAACGTCTACAACAACCACAACAACTACAACCACGACCACAACGCAACCTACTACCCCCTCAGACTTGTGGCTCTATCCCATAATTGCAGTAGTTGGCATCATGGTACTAGTCATAATCTTTGCGCTCTTCAGAACAAAAGGAATAGACTCCTAGTGTAAACTGTGGGAATATAACGGAAAAACAATGGTGGGCCGCGCCGGATTTGAACCAGCGATCCCCGCACTTTTAATTGCCCCCGGAAATCGTGAACAAATGTCAATGCGGGATCAGTCGGCGACCTCGTTTGAATAACGGGATCATAGCCGGGCTAGACCAGCGGCCCATGCAAAGTGCCTCGGGGCTCTTCCGATTAAAAAGATTCCGACATTACCAGAAAGTGTGTGGGATTATTAGGCAAACTCAACACGATTTTATATGAAGGTAGAAAAATGGAGATTGTTGGGGGGGAAAGTGTACAGGCTGAACGGTGTATATGAACACAGCCCTGAGGCAATACGTCAGGCAAAGAAGCTAAGCATTGACAACCATGTGCATATTTCACGAACTGCTGAGGGTACTTGGGTTGTCTACTGGAGATCAAGAGGTGAGGACATCAAGTGTTCTCCCTCGCAATTTAGGACTGCATGATTTTGTGGTGTTTAATAGAATCCGTAATTACAAATACATATGGCACTTGAACCATCTGAGGTCGAATCAGAAGCAGGTTATGCGAGGCTTGAGAACATAGGTAGATTCGTCAAAGGCGAGCTGATGGCAAACCAATTCGAAGAGTTTGTTGGATCAATGACTCTCGCAGGAATTATCGATGTCACGCATTGGACGCCAGAGGCAGTCAGGATTTTACTAACAGTTTGTAGGGATCGATTGAATGTGATTGCACTCCATGCCGGTAACAAGTATTTTACTCCGGTCATTCACGAAGATGGACCTCTATTAGATATGCTCATACAGATCATCGTTGAGGCAGGTTCAGAATGCCATTGAAATCATGTATACAATGACAGCCCTGCTTTAGGATGCTTGGTAAGGATTCTTTTAATCATGGTTCTATAGAGCGTTTTGTAATTCTCAAGTCCTGCAATCATCTTGTACATAACATCGTTCATGACCGGATCCTTTGCTCCAAGTCTGCAGATAGTTTCCATATTCTTCTCGCTCTTGAAGAGAAGCTTTGCGACCTTCTTTCCAACTTTCAGAGTATTATTGAACTCTGCCTTCCACGCCTTCTCATACTTCTTCATAATTACCGGATTCGATGCTTCTACAGCCTCTTTTAGAACGGGTGCTGCAATGATACCTGACTTGACAGCCATCATAACTCCCTCTGCGTCATAGGGGTTCACAAATCCCGCAGCATCTCCAACCAGAATGGTTCGACCCTTGACTGTAGTTTTAGCGGCCTCTTTGAAGGGTACACGGGCGCTTGTATCTGATACAATCTGGGGGTCGATATTGTGGGTCTTCTTGAACTTGTCAAACCACTCATCAAATTGCCCTCGAAGATTCTGTACCTTATCTTGTCGACAGCCTGCTCCGAAACTAAGTATAGAGCGTTTGGGGAAACACCATGCATATCCGTAAGGTACTGGTCCAAAGTAGATATGAATCGATACTCCTTCCTCATGATGTGGTACACCACAGATTCTCTTTACCGCCTCTTCTCCTACCTCTGCCTCGACCTCGACACAAACCGCAGCGCTGTCCTTAAGCCATCCTTTGTAGAAACCTAAACTTTTTGCGACAACGCTATTGATACCATCTGCGCCCACGAGGTACTTTCCTGTGTAGGTGTTAGAGTCTGTACTTACTATGACTTGATTCCCTTCATCTGATGCCTTGACAACTCTCTCTCCCTGTTTCACCTCTGCTCCAGCCTCTTCTGCTTTATTGAGGAGAAGATGGTCGAATTCTGTACGCATCACCATTGAGCCGGAGGGCTCAGGTCTGACACAGTCGACTACTATTCCTGACGGAGAGAAGATAGTCTGTCCATATACGCGTCGTTGGATTACCTCTTCAATGCTAAAGTCCAGAGCATTCTCTACATGATCAGTGAAACCTCCCCCACAGGGTTTTACGCGAGGAAAGTGCTCTTTGTCAAGAAGTAAAACACTCAATCCCTGCTGCACCGCACGTCTGGCAGCAGTTGATCCAGCGGGACCACCGCCAACAACAATAATGTCATAGTCTGTCATAGAACGGCCTCAATAGCTTCAAACTCAGTGTAGACCGAGTGCCAGTATTAGTACATTGCTGAAAATCATACGCCGGTACTACCGAAACCACCCGCTCCCCTTTCTGACTCCTCTAGCTCCTCAACCTCTTCAAACTTCACTTCCGGAACTGGGCGGATAGCCAGTTGCGCTATTCTCATCCCCTTCTTGATGAAGAATCCAGCCTTTCCAAGATTGTGAAGGATTACAACTACTTCTCCTCGATATCCGCTATCGATAGTACCTGGGGAGTTGACTACAGTAATTCCCTGTTTCATAGCCAACCCGCTTCGCGGCCTCACTTGACCTTCATATCCTTCCGGTATCTGTATGGCGATACCAGTATTAACAGACTCCCGTGATTCTGGTCCTAGAAGGTAATCCTCAACTGAGTACAAATCAAACGCCACATCACCTGGCTTTGCCCGATGGGGGATTGTTGCATCTGCATGGAGTTTCTTTACTTTGACAGTAATACCAGGGTCGTTCATATTCAATACTCCTTATTCTCTATCACAGTAGCCGAATGATATAGAGCTTGCTCTAATTTTGCAATGCATTATAAGAAATCAAGCTGATGAATAGGTAAAGTTTCGTAATTCTAAGGAGGAAAAAAAATGGCATTTGATGAAGGTCCTGACTTTGAACAAGCTCCTCAAGGTGGTGCTCATTTTAGGGTAAGCTGGACAGGATTAGTGAGTAGAACATTCTCCCTCTGGGGTAGAAAATTAGTTCCGTATATGCTGATTGCATGCATTCCTATACTGATCAACGTAGCAATTCAGGTAACTGTGCTCTGGATAATATATGGCCCACTAGCTCTTGCAGCCATTGGTTCATTCGGAACAGATTCATTCACAATTCTGTTGTCTCTCTTTTCGGCTACTACAGATCCAATTTATCTTATTGTGACATTGCCTTTGATGTTTGTTGGGATTGTTGTTTCTGCAATTGTAACTGGTGCTGTAATCAAACTAGCATTAGATAATTACGGCGCTCCTGAGATGGGCGAATGGCGCGAGAGCATTTCATTTGCGTTTGGTCGGATTGTCAAAATCATCTTGGTGCAATTCCTAGTATCATTTATCTTGATAGCATGTATGTTGCCAGCTCTAATTCTAATGATACAGGGCGCATTAACACTTGATTTCATGTTGATATTGTATGGCGGGTTACTCTTGTACATTGGACTCCCCATAGGCCTATATCTGATAATCAGGTTTGCTCCCGCATCTGCGGTAGTGATTGCTGAAGATCACTCTGTGATTGATACACTAAAACGGGCATATGGTCTCACCTCAGGTCAATTCTGGCATATCTTTGCTGGGACACTTCTCTTGGGACTTGTGGTCGGTATAGTAGGAGGTTTCGTGGGCATAGCAACTGTACCAGCTTATTTACTTGGTCTCACGAGTCCTCTGACGGGACTTCTGCTCCTTGCTGCTATAACAGGGATCATTACTATCATAACTTCACCAATAACATCCATATTCTACGCTGTATTGTATCGTGACCTTGTAGAACGTGATGAAAAAGTTGCAGAGATCTGGTAGTGCAAAATGGATTGGGGGTACTGTGCCTCCTTTTCCTTTGTTTTTGAACAAGAATCAATCAAGCCCAAAGACTTAACCATATTTAATTCATTGATTAGACATGATTCGGAACCTGATTGTCCTCGATAAAGCGGGTCGTGACCTTCTTGCAATGAACTTCGGTGAATGTCACTCGTTAGGTGGAAGTCCGGCCCTGATTAGCAGTTTCATCAGTGCGATTTATTCATTCAGTCAATCTGCGGTAGGTCAGGGTATCAAGAACATCAAGTTTGAGAATCTGTATTTCATGCTACTCAATAAGAATGAAATTATCTTCCTAATCTCAGCAGACGATAATGACGTTCGGAGTAATCGGATTAAGCTTGAACGCATCTCCGAGATGTTTTTTGAGAGATATAGTAATGAAGTTAAGGAATTTGAAGTGAATAGTATCTCTCCTGATTTTACTGAATTTACAGACCTTCTATTGGAACTGAAGATAACACAGAAGAACTGTGGTGGACACCTAGAGTGCGAAGGCTGTCCTAATCATAGGGTCCTACCTCTTGAAGAGATCTCGAAGGTTTTCAGGGAAGAACCTCAAGAAGAATAAGAAATGGTGCCGAGGGAGTGATTTGAACACTCGACAACACGGTCTTCAGCCGTGCGATCTCCCAGGCTGATCTACCTCGGCAAGGTAATTGTGTACAAATTCTCTCGGGATATAAAGATAACTCCGTCTATCTCTAGCGGATCTTGTGATTCATGTAACTTGCAATCATTGCAGTCACAATCGCAGAAATATTGACAGCCAATGGGTAAACAAATAGCGAGTCAAGGAAGGAGAAAATTGCAAGCCATGAGGGTAAATTGAATGAATCTGAGATTCCAAATGGTACAAAGTAAAGCATCAGAAAGATGCAGGTAGTAAGGGCTACTCCTGCAAAAGCAGGCATATCACTCTTGGACCTTGCAAACTCTGAGATTCTTGTAATCCAATTCGATTGTGCCCTCTGTCGTCTTCTGACCTTTCTCTTGGACATGATATGAGCCCATCGATACATCGCCTCGGCCATGAATACGTAAGCACCACCAAGTACTACCATTGCTCCTAATGCAACAATGAGCTGAAGTTCAGCACTTAGAACCTGAACATATGCTGCTGAATGCCACATCAAAGGGATTTGGACAAATCCAGCAATGCCCATGAACATCAGGATGAGTCCTGGTTTGCTACCGCGTTTCCACCATACTGCGAGGCTCATGATTATCTACCTAGCCCTTGAGCTGTCCGCTCAAAATATTGGTCCGCTCTTTAAGCTTTTGGCCCCTTCAATTGTGAACCAGTGGTCATAGTCGTGGTATTCAGTTACCTCAAAACCAATCTCTTGGAGACAAGTCATAACAGTCTGTAGTGTCTGATTCTGTTGCCCCTTCAACCCATAACCGGTCCTTGAGAGTGTACCATCTGGTAGTGAATAATCGACTCTGAAAACAAGGCGTTCTTCCTCGCAAACAATCTTCGTGGCTTTAATCGAAATGATTGCCCCTTCCTTTAGCACTCGATAAGCATCCAAGAGAACGGCTCGTTTGATATGCCAGTCCTTCATGTAGCCAAGAGAGAACCACAAGGTAACAACATCGAACACATCATCTTTGAATGATAGATGTGCCCCATCTCCAACAAACCAGTTAGAAGGAGGATTGTGTATCATTGCCTCTCGAATCTCGTCCATCTTTTTGTCGATAGCACAAACACGTGTTCCCTCAATACGTGATACAAGCCCCTCTCCCCCACCTCCGATATCTACAATCAACCCATCTCCTGGAATACGCTCAAGAGGAATCTTTTGATCTGGCGGTTCAAAGATTGTGAGATCTGGCATTGGCTAGGTCCTCATCTTATTTGTCCACTTCTCATCTAGGATGATGCATCTAGGGATAGGCAACTTATGAAGTCAGTATATTGACTATGAAGGGTAATTTGGAGGGATTGTAGTGGGCAGTTGTGAAAGAGCAACCTGAGTTACAAAACCAATGTAACCATGAGATGCAGAAAATGCATATGCTTCAGCAACATTAGCTGAACTCGTAGCATAGTCCACTACGAAAACGGTCTTTCCCTCTGCAATGTATCTATCAAGTTTTTCAGTATACCAATGGGTGCTATATCCTTCTTCCCCACTTTCAGGTATTCTAGTGTCGCCTGATCCGGTTTCTCCCCACTCTGAATCTGCAACACCATCAAATAGAATGTGTTCTTGGGCTACCGCATCGATGACATCGAAATATTCTGTGTTTCCTTCATAGATATCAAGGGCATTCTGGGCTATCACCAAGAAGTCTGGATCTTGTGCCTTGCAATAGGTCCTAATTTCTGTGATGAAATCTATCATCTCTTGCTGAGAATCCAGTCCTGCAATATCAGCTGCTTCAGCAACCGGTTCATGTTCATATGCTTCAATCCAGTCCATGTAGATTCCATCAAACCCGTCATCGATAATCTGTTGGATACTGCTCTCAGAATCATATAGAATGAGATCCTTCCATCTATCATCCCAGAAAGCCACAGGATAGTTACCTTCCCATCCATCGGGATCTATTGAGATGAGAAAATCAGGTACCCCAATCGTGGTTTCTGTTGGAGCAGTCCAATTCTCCTCCCAGTACCAGCGCCAATCTTCAGCCTCCCCAATGTCGATGTAAGCGACCACAATCTTGCTCTCAAGGTTGGCACCAGAACTTGCATGAAGCTGGGATACAGCACCTTGTGTATCAAAATCCATTGAATCCTTATCGCTTCTTGTAGGTTCAATCACAAGCATATCGTAGTACGATGCTGCCAACTGATCAACGGCACCATCATCATCAATTCCTTGAATTTGGTATGCCCAGAAGCCCACGTCTTCCAATGATGACTCGGAATCCTCTCCTGTTGGCAGTAGCATCCATGACAGAAATAGAGTTGCACTGATGAGAACAATGAATCCGAGCGCAACATTCTGTTTCTTCATACTCAAAGCTGGGTCAATTTTGATATAAATGAATCAATAACTTACCTTCAAGAACTGACCGCAAGTAATTACATTCTTGAAGTCGTAGAACTTGAGAAAGGAGTCAACTAGTTTCATCGCGCCATCAATATCTGTGCGCCAAAGATATTCATCTTCCTCGCTGTTCGTAACCAGATACTCATACTCGTATTTGTAGATAAAGAACCTTCCACAGATAGGACAGCGTTTCACCTCATTGCTGTAATATGCAAACCTAACTGCAGTTTCCAACTTTGATTTGTATTCGTTCAGTGATTCATTTCTCGTCATATCTGCCTCAGATTTTTCTGGAATCGTACTACACACCTTACAGTCTGAGATTCTTATTTTGGCTTCATTATTTGGCAAGTTCTTGATCCATTGGATAATCTTCTCTCTTGAGAGGGGAGTTACTTCAACAGATCTGATTCTATCCTCAAACATCCGAACAGCTTCTTGATACTCTTCTCTCTTCCCTGAGCTGGAGAGGATATTCAATACGGGGTCATCTGCGGGAGTAAACTCCCTCATGCCGTAATGATCCTTAAGAATTCCATATGCATTCACCCGAATATCCTGCAAACTATCAGACATGGCATCAAAAAGGATGGAGAGATACAACTGCTGTCTGTCCTTGTCTTCGAAGGGTTTGTTATACAACCAATATAGAGCATTCAATGCCCGCTTCTTGACCTCTACATCTTCCTCCGATTGGAGGACACCCTGCAGGTACTCGAGCACTGGAGCAGTCTTATTCACCATCACTAAAGTATAAGCATAGTTTACCTTGGTATAAGGCACCTCTTCTTTCTGGAATTGGTCCATCAGGAATTCATAAACCGTGGGCGTTCCAATCTCTCCAAGGGCCCATATCCATCTTCTATCAAACTTCTTTTGCAAGGATCTAATCAAGATGCCCTCAGCCAGTATCTTCTCATCCTCGGTCAAAACCTCGATTACTCCGGGATTGACCATGCTGAAGAGTGATTTGCTCAGATTATCCTCCATGATGAACATATAATGCTTAAAACTCTGGAAGTGGGCTGATTTCTCGTTCGTGTCTTTCAGTGTATTCCCCAGAATCACAAAGGAGAACATTGTGAAAAAGAAATCTGGTTTCACTCCACAACAATAACAATCGCAACCACAAAGAAATGTAGTACATTTTCGCTTTGTTCATAGTATTGATATCAGAATGAATCTTGTATGTTGTATCAGTTGGGGGCGATTTGATGAGAGTTGCTGTATATCTTGGTCTTCTCCTCTTGTTCTCATTATCTGTCATTCCCTCAACTGCACATCAAACCAATGCAACTATTTCATCTGGACTAAACTACATCGCTCAAGGAACGGAATATACCGAACACGATGAGATCATCATTCAAAACAATCAGGACTTTGTGTCCCAAGGATGGATGGGAAGTGGAACTTCTGAAGATCCCTATCTAATATCAGGACTAGAGTTTTTTACTGATTCAACAGCAATTGAGATTTTCAATACAACAGCTCACTTTATCATAACTGACTGTATCTTCTCCTCTTCAATTCCGTCTGAGGGGATGGGCATCAAACTAAGAGAACTACAAAATGGTCTAATTGATAATTGCGTTTTCAACTCTATAAACAGTGGAATTGCAACTGAGTTTGTGAGTAGATGTATCATTGCTGAGTGTCTGATGGAACTAACTAATATTCCACTTACTCTCTATGAATCAGATAACTGTACTATTCTTCGAAATAACATTGATGGACCTGTCATGGTGTATAAGTCTGATTTCTGTCGAATAATTGGAAATGAACAGTTTGAATATGGACTAAGTGAGGACAGTGTTGGATTTGAGGTTTCATGGTCAGACCGCTGTATCATTTCAAATAACACCTTTAGCAGTAATGATTATGGACTTTGGATTGATTGTTGCCTAGATACCACATTGGAGAACAACTCGTTTGTCAACAATGGCCTGCTGCTACGAGGTCAGGAATCATCAAACTATGATATCGAAGAGAATAGGAACACCATCAATGGAAACCCTTTGGGATATTTCAATGGGGAATCTGATCGAACTATTGATGCAAGTGAATTTGGGCAAGTCATTATCACGTCTTGTCAAAATGTGGTTGTACAAAATGGACAGTTTGAGAATGCAACTACTGGCGTTCAAGTTGCATATTCTGATGGCTGTAGTGTTATAGATATCACCACAAAAGGAAATGTGTATGGAGTATCCTTTGAACACGCTCTGCGATGCGAGTTGAACACAAGCTCGATTCTTGACAACTACATTGGTGTCATGTTGACCGAACTTTCTGTAAAGATTGGATTGTATAACAATACAATCACGCAAAATACTCAGGGGATTGGTTTTGACAGCGCCGAGAAATGTGAGGTGGTTGGAAACCTAATAACCGAAAACAATCACTTGGGCTTGGGTGTCAGTGGTTCTGGGAGTTGGATATGTTACAACACCTTCGGTCGGAATGGTATGAATGCCGCTGATGGGGGAATTGGCAATCTCTGGGATAATGATATAGACTGTGGAAATTGGTGGGATGATATGGCTCCTGGAGCTGTGTACGTAATACCTGGTGATGCTAGAAGTGTTGATAGATTTCCCAATGGGACTGTTGGAACCTATACTCCAACATCAATTACCGCAAACGAGTGGATCGGCAACGGTTCTCTCCCCTTTACATCACCCGAAGTCCTTGTGACACTTGCTATCAGTGTTGGTACAGTTATATTGGTGGGTGTGATAGTCTACACGAAAAGAACCCGGGCCTTATAGCTAGTGAAGATAGTTTCACTCCACAATTCTTCTAACCGTTCCATTGTGATTTGCGATTCGCACTTGCTGTGCACATATGGGCCGGTAAATCGGCCCGTTGTTCCATACATTCGTGTGTGGAGCAGGGAGAGATTTCTCTTCACAATTTCAAGTGCATTGAGTATCTTACTTCATGTTTACAAATACTCAGCCAATGTAATGTACACAAGCGAGCATCTTATTGCAGTTGGTTTCAGGTTTATTACCTTTCGAGTTGTGTTACCAACAGAATTCTCCGAGAAGGAAGATAGTGTTAGATGGGATTTAGAAAGATCGATTCAATTGTTGTGTCAGTAATATTAGCGCTTTTTCTCGTTGGTTCATTTCCGCAGTCTGCAAATGCAGCTGAGCTCGTATTAGTATCCCCCGATGTTGAAGATGAGATAGAGCGTTTGATTACAGAGGGGAATATCCCTTCACTCCATGGATGCATCGTTTCTGAAGATTCTATTGAATGGGTTGGAGGATTTGGAGAAGAAACGGATATTGATTCACCCTTCCTCATAGGATCCATACAGAAGGTGTTCGTTGCAATTTCAATAATGCAGTTCTATGAAAGGGGTGAAATCGACTTAGATTCTGATGTCAGTGAGTATCTTCCGTTTGAACTAAAAAACCCTAGATATCCAAACATCTCGATTACACCTCGTATGCTTCTCTCGCACAGATCTGGACTAGAATCTTACCTTCCATACGAATTCTGTTATGATTGGGAAGGATTGCCCTCTTCAGAGTATCCTATTTGGTACAATCAGGGTGTGATTGACATCACTCTTAGCGAGTATTTGGCAGAGTGCCTCACACCTGAAGGACAATTTTCTTCGAGCAGAAATTGGCTCACGTGGGAACCCGGAACCCAATATAGCTATGCGAATTCAGGATTCAAGTTGCTCATGTGTCTTTTAGAAATAGTGTCTGGTCAGAGTATCTCTGACTACATGACGGAGAACATCTTTACTCCTCTTCGATTAAACAATACAGGATTCAATGCAACAGAACTAGATACGCCCCAAGCGAAGTCCTACACTCGAATAAATGTCACAAATATCGCTCTGCCCGTTTGGAATGGACAATACATGATTCGGAGCTCAATAAGCGATATGTCACATCTCCTCATAGCATTGATGAACATGGGAGAGTTTGATGGCCATCAACTCCTTCAATCAGAAACTGTTGAGATGATGTTGGAAAATACATACTCTGAAGACCCTGCGTGGGATCCTGGAAGAGAACTTCGCTGGAAGGGATATGGCTTGGGATTGGATATCTTCTCTCCCAATCTTTATGGACACGGTGGTTCTACAATTGGGTATCTTGCATACAGTTACTTCAGTCCCAATCTGAAGAAGGGGTATGTTCAACTCTCGAATGTAAACTCAATTCTGGACCCAATTGGAGATGAATGGCAAGAAATAGTGCACTACACAAACGAAATCAGGAATCTGGTATTAACTGAAGCTGGTATGATTCCACTAATCTCATTTATTGAGATAATCCTAATAACTTGCTCCAGTATTGTTCTTGTTAGCATCACTTATGGAATCCTGAGAAGAAGAAAGTTGAAGCGGAAAATACGCGAGCCAAAATCAGTGGTCATGTAAACCAATGACAAGATATCTGGTTTCACTCCACAATTCTTTTAACCGTTCCAGCGTGCAAAGCGAATCGCACTTGCTGTGCATATGGGCCGGTAGATCAGCCCGGTTGTTCCATACATTCGTGTGTGGAGCAGGGAGAGATCGCCTCCTTGGCAAAGGTAGTACATTACGTATGCCTACCGAAGTGGAGGAGGTCGTGAGTTCGAATCTCACCCGGTCCACCATTTCTTCTTTCCTGGCAATTGATTTTCACTCATAGGTTTTTCTTATGCTTGAGGATAAGAAGGAAAAACACTCCAAGAACTAACATAATTGGAATAGGCAAGTATAGAGGCACCCAAGGATCACCTGGCCAATCAATTAGAAAAACTAACGGTACTGATATCAGAAATGGTTGAAATTCTGCCACGATGCCCACGAGGAGTGTTTTCTTAGGAGTTGTTTTTCGTGTGTATGTTCGGGCTAGCAATAACGCGAATATTATTCTCATAAAGGTGTAAGGTAGTGTTTCAAGGGGGTTCCAGAATCTAAATCCAGAATACCAGCTTGATTCAATATAATCCCACAACATAGATTGGATTGAATCTGGACCTGGCCCAACATCAACACGATATGCGAATGGCAAAACAAAGGCTATTACCAGCATTGCTATAGTTACGATTGAATAGCGCACCCTGTCATATGGAGTTGATTCGCCCACTTCACTCACACTCATGCAAACATTCGTCAACTATTCATAGAAAATTGGCTTTTATCAGTTGATTTTGGCGCTAGCAAGAATCACAGGCATAGAGAAGATCGCAAGTTCGAATCTCGCCTGGTCCACCATTCATTTTCCCTTCTTACAACTCTCGATAAATCGAATCCACAGGTATGAAAAAGTTAGTCTATTAGAGATATATGCACTAAACAATCACACATACTATCTGGAGAGGAAATCGTGGTTGGAGTAATACGTAGTCGAGTAGTAATTACTGCATTTGTAATCGGGCTGTTTCTCGGAGTTGTTGTAGTTGCTCAAGCATCTCAATATGTTCTACCCTCAGATGCAGAAGGAATTAGGATTTCCGAAACTATCTTCAAAGACCTTGAATTTAATGGGAAGAGTCCTGTCTTTGATATGACTGGAATGGAATCTGACGAGCAGTCGTTTAGAATTGATTCTTCTTTGTGGGATCAATCTTTGATTTCAATATCTGAAGCTACGAATGCAGCATATTCATTTCTCAGTTCCATTTTTGATGAAGTTGTCATTCAGAATCTTACTGTTGGTCACCACCATATAGCAGGTCCAAGGCCTACATGGGTTCTTCTCATTGAAGGACCTCATATTATAACACAAGTTCATGTTAACGCCATCACAGGTGAAGTAATCGGTTGGAATTTATCATCACTGAAAATAGATGTACCTAATCCATTCTATGAGAATGAATCCTATATCTCAGCAGAAATTGCCGAACAGAGTGCATTTGATTTTCTTGAAGAGAATAATTACTCGATTCCTGAGAATGCACAGTACTTTGGTTCTCTCAATTTCTCCTCTGACCCACGTAATTACTACATAATATTTCGACACTATGAAGGAGTAATCCCTGTAGGATCATATCCTATTGATCCAAATATCAACCCCGATTATTCATATGAAGGAATCATTCTGAGAGTCAACAAAATCACTGGAGTAGTTACACAATTCGGATACAGATGGACTAAAGTAAGTCAAATACCAACAACCGGAATCATATCTGAATGGGATTCAAATACTATAACGCAAAATCACTTTGAGTCCGAGAACGTAACTATTCTGACAGCCAAGATAGTGCTTATTGATATAGACGCGTTAGAATCGTCAGATGGATCTCCACAAATCAGACTATCCTGGGTGAATTATATAGATCATCATGGTAAATTGAAAGTAGTATTCGTTGATGCATATACGGGAGAAGTGTTGCAGGAACTTCGGACAAATGGTCCTCCACCTTTCTCTGCAAGCAGTAATCCACAGCTTCCTAGCGGTGTTATACCTATAGTCAGTGGGCTTGCTGTCGGTTTTGTATTTGCAATTATATCGAACCACTATATTCGAAAGAGATATTCCTCATAGTGTTTCAGTTTCTATCAGCAACTCCCTTGGCATTGGTAGTACATTTCGTACGCTTACCAAAGTGGAGGAGGTCGTGAGTTCAAATCTCGCCCGGTCCACCATTCATTCTTGAGAGTCTGCATCCTGAACGGGAACTACTGTATCCTCCTGTAAAAACACATCTTGCTTGGGGCTATCCCATGAAGATGTCAACACAATCGGACGCAGAAGAGGTATCAATACTATAGCTAGAATAGAAACCAGCGGCAGTGGAATCACAGTAGGGAAGTACTGAATTTCATTAATTGAAGCCATTGGGGTGTTCATTAATGATAGTGTGAATAAGATTGCTACGAGTGTGACGAAAACAACTCCTATGATATACCGACCAACACTGGAGTACCTTCCCTGAGCAAATCTGTATGACTGGTATCCTACGAAGACATAAGGTATCCAATAGACAAACATGAGTAAAGCCATTGGAGTTGGTCCCCCGGCAGTTTGCCACTCACTAATGAGCACTACCCATGTTGGTGCATACATCATGAAATTATGAAATTCTTCCTCAATCAGCCAACCAACTAGATATGGGAGAATTAAGGATAGCCCAATAATCACCTTGGCAGTCCTAATGCCTTTTGGTCTAGATTCTAGATATGCCCCATCCAACTCACGAAACCTCACATTTTGTAAGGATTGAAAGGTTATAACTTTGCATTTCGTGATGTCGCGAGTTCGAATCTCACCCGGTCCACCACTTCAATTTCTTCAGAATTGTTGCATACTTCCGCCAATTATTTTGAACTAGTTAGGATAATTGCGTCAATCTCATTCCCTAATATAGAAGCTAGTAGAGCTACTGTATGTTCATCAAAAAAAGGGTCGCACTCATTCTATGCTCTTTACTAATGATATGGATTCAGCCAACTATCATTCATGATAATACCCATATCGTGACAGATTCTTACGTTTCGAGTCTTTCATCTATCTATCTCGAAGAACATACACCTATAATCATCGAATCAAATGCGGCTTTCTCGGACTATGACTTTGAGGGTTCGGGTAGCTCGCAGGACCCGTACCTCATTGAATTTTTGAACATAACAGCTTCCGGCTCGCATAGTGTAGCAATTTCGATTAGGTATACAACTGTATATTTTGTGATAAAAGATTGTTACATCGTTTCAGATTACATCGGCATAGAGTGTTGGGATATTGCGGATGAAACTGGATTAATTGTAAACAATACATGCATATCGACTAGCATGAACGGCGCTGGAGTCGTTGCAGTTGAGCTAAGGAACGCCACAATAGAAGGGAACCAGTGCTATGGATTCGCTCAAGGTATCCACCTTAATCTAGCAGATAGATGTACCATCACTCGAAACAACATCAGTGATAGTACGTATCAAGGAATTAACATTCGATATTCCGACAATAATATCATAACATACAACCGGATTGAGAATAGCTCTCAACATGGCTTGGCGTTTGTGGGGACATCCAATTCGAATCTTATCCACCATAATGTCTTCCTTGATAATGGATATGAGGATACATATAGAATTGATGGTGAGAGGACAGGAACCCTCACGAGTCAAGGATATGATGAGGGCTCGCAAAACCTCTGGTATGATGATGGACAGAATACTGGTAATTTCTGGAGTGACTATTCTGGTTCTGAATCGTACTCTATAGATGGACCTTCGGACGCATCAGACTTGTATCCAATAAACGAAGGAGCCCCAGACAGTGTTCCTTCAGATTATATCATCTCTCTCGTAGTGTTAGGAGTAGTTATTATTCCTGTACTTTGCTTGATCACCTATCGATATCGTAGAAGGGGTTAAGCAATATTGAACTAGTGAGTTCGAATCTCACCCGGTCCACCACTTTTCAATATTCTTTACGACTGGCTGAATCTATTATCGCTCTCCCTTCTCTTAAACTACAATCACGACAAGTTGTGCGTTGAGCAGTAGCAAGTTTGTATCCAACATGCGCTGTTCCTTCCGAAGATTGATTTATCGACACCACTCGTCCACATGAAGTGAGGTACATTCCCGATTCAGTTCCTTTCTTCCAAACTTCTGCTGAGTGTATCGGCTCACCGCCTTTAGTAAGAAACAGTTGTACCTTTCTGAATCTTCTGAGAATAATCATTCCGCTACACGTAACAGTTAATCCTAGGAAAAAGGATCCTATGGAATTGAATACGGTATCCTCGAGGATGAGTAATAGTTGAGGAACAAGCACACCGAAAAAGATAGGGGAAAGAAGAATTGCAATTCCAATGAGTGTCAATGCCCACCCTATGATACGATAATGCCTTTCATTCATCTTGTTCCCTTCCTTGTACACTTAGGCATCAATCGTTTTTCATGTTTTCGCCAAATCACACGTATGCCTACCAAAGTGGAGGAGGCCGTGAGTTCGAATCTCGCCCGGTCCACCACTTTTCAATATCAAAACTTTGTACAAGAGAAAGCGTCCCAAAGAACTTCATCGTATTTTCAGCATGAAACCTTTGTCACGTTTCTACTCTACCATCCTCGCTCACTTGTAACTGCGTCCATTATCGCGCTCCCATCTCTAAGATTACAATCGCGGCAAGTTGCGCGTTCAGCAGTAGCAAGTCTATATCCGACATGCGCTGTTGCTTTCGAAGTTTGGTTTATTGACACCACTCTCCCACATGATGTGAGGTACAATCCTGACTCATTTACTTTCTTCCAAATTTCAGCAGAGTGAATGTACTCGCCGCCCCTAGTAAGAAATGGTTGCACTTCTTCGAATCTTAGAATAATCTTTACTCCACCAGAAGCTATAATGACTCCTAGGAAAATTAATCCACCAAGGATAAGGATGTCTGAGAATTGGGGAACAAATGCATCATAGGGATTCCCAATCCAATAAACAAAAGCAGGAATAGGGATAAGGAAGAATATCAAGCCTAAGAATACCAACACCTTACCAATAAAACGAGCGTCTCGCTTTTCCATCAAACTTACTCCCCAGATAGTTATAACCCGAGTTCATATCACGTTTTCGTTGAGTTATATTGATCCTTTCTTAGCATGGAAAAGGCCGCGAGTTCGAATCTCGCCCGGTCCACCATTCTTATTCTTAGTATCAGTGACTAATAGTTCCAAATTTACTAGCTTCCTATTATCTGACACGCTCGATTTATGCAATAGATAGTTAGTAGAATTAAGCTCACTCGAACATAGAAAGTGTTGATCAGAGGCAGAATATTCTATGACCCCCCCAACCATGGTCATCAAGACCTCTATGTCAGCCAAACTGCTTTCTGGAACTGTCAAGGGATTATCTGAGAGAACTACCAAGTCTGCAAGTTTACCGACCTTGATACTTCCCTTGATGTCTTCTTGAAAAGTGCCATAGGCTGCATCGATTGTAAGGAGCCTAAGTGTTTGTTCTACACTGAGAGTCTGATTCAACATCCAGTCAGTAGGTGTTAGTCCGCTGATTCCAACCCTTGTGACTGCCATTGAGACAATTTTCAATGCAGACCTGATATTTTGCGACATCCAAGGAAAATCTGTGCTTCCGAGGGAAGGTATCCCAGCTTGAAGAATATCTCGCCATCTTGCCACAAGATGTGAATATTCCTGAAGAATCGGGTATGAACCAGCTTGTTTCCAATCCGAAGTAAACCATGGGAGGTGAAATGAAGCGATGATTCCAAGGTTGCTTAATCGCTCAATTTGGTCATCCCTGAGTAAGACAAGATGTTCGATTCGATGACGATAGAGTTCGTTTGATTCTCCTCCCAAGACCGTTTCTAGGGCGTTCAGGACAATATCTGTGCCATTATCAGTTGCACTGTGAATAGCTATTTGGAACCCCTCATCATGAGCCTCCTGTATCAATGACTCCAGCTCTGCTTGGTCGAAAAAGTGGTTCCAATTAGTGTACCAACCATCCATGAAGATCTTAACTCCTGCAATCCTTAACTTGGAACTGTATTCATGTTCAGGTTCGTAGGCTTGGTACCAATCCCCAAATCTATCAAATTGCCAGCTTAATGGAAGATAGGCATTGACACGAATGCGAAGATCGTTATGTTGGTCTAAAGATCTTAGTT
>DAOWDY010000250.1 GCA_030638785.1 Candidatus Thorarchaeota archaeon | reverse complement strand
GATAGTATCTCAGCTGATGGAGAAACAAATCCGAAACTTCGAACGAAGAACTTGATATCCATGAGGGCTACCAAGTCGATAATAACCCGGGCTGGTGAAATCGACAATTCCAGTGTGAAACTTGTTTCTATTAATCCAAAGAAAGTAGAAGGCTTGGTTCACAGCGCATCACGAGACCTCTGGCATCATGTAGTTCTAAGAGCAGAGGAAGGTGTTTCATGTACCTGTGAATCTTGGAAATATCAGGGCATTAGAAAACATCGCCTTTGTAAACATCTTGTGAAGTTCATGAACTACGCGTTGGAAAAAGAGGATGTTTCTCAGTACGCTTCTGCAATGATTGATCAGTCACTTCTTGGCCTTGAGATGTTAGATGATCTTGAAAACGGGGGTTTGGTGTTTCAAAAAGGAAAAACTACTGAGTGTACTGATACTGGAAAAACTGTCACAATGCTCGGAATACCAGTTAGTGTTGCAAAGAAAGTAATGAAAGCACTCACCAAACAAGACGCGGAATTACGAAGCATCCTACTTGAGGTGGCAACTGCGCGTACATCAGTTCCCAGAAAGATTTGGAAACGTGTTCTTGATACAACAGAACCGGGAGTTAAGGGGAACATAGAGTTCTGTGATGATGACATTCCAGGCATTATTGAGAATTGTCTGGAAGAGCTTCAGTATCTAAATACAATTCTGGCAGGACTAGTTGGCGATAAGAGAAAATCCTTGAAGAAAGAAGCAAACTATATGGAAAAACGACTTCTCGAACTTCTTAGTGGATTCAGTTAACCTTTTTACCAGCAACCCATGGATGGCGGCTCGAGTCCGGGGGTCAATATTTCATTTCCCCCTCCTATAGAAGGAATGAACTGATGAAGCTGTTAGAGCATGAAGCTAAGGAAATATTCCGAGCCTTTGGTATGCCTATGCCTCCAGGAGGAGTTGCCAGAACTCCTGAAGAGGCAAAAAAGAGAGCTGAAGAGGTCGGTAAGCCTGTAGTTGTTAAAGCTCAGGTGCTTGCAGGTAAGAGAGGTAAGGCGGGTGGTGTAAAATTCGCGGACACTCCGGATGAAGCAGCATCACATGCCAAAGAGATACTTGCAATGAGAATCAACGACTTGCCTGTTGAAGCTGTCCTGATTGAGGAAAAACTTGACATTCAGCAGGAGATCTACGCTGGGGTCACAGTTGATCGAAATGAACGCAAATACGTGATGATAGGCAGTGGTGCTGGGGGAATGTCAATTGAGGAGTTGGCTGAAGAAAGCCCTGAGAAGATAATCAAACGACACGTAGATCCTAGTCTTGGATTCCAACCCTGGGAAGCAAGAGAGATGGCTATTGCAATGGGATTCAAGGGAAAGGCAATCAATAGACTTGGTAGTTTCTTCATGAGACTCTGGAACATCGTCAGTAAGTATGATGTCGAATTGTCTGAAATCAACCCTCTCATTCTCACAAAGGACGGCCGCTTTCTTGCAGCTGATGCTCGTTTGAACATTGATGATAATGCTCTGTTCAGGCATAAGGACATCATTGAGAGGATACAGAGAGCACCTACTGAGCAAAATGAACGTGAACTGAAAGCTACTGCTGAGGGAATGGCCTATGTCGAACTTGATGGTGACATCGCATGCATCTGCAATGGTGCAGGGCTCACGATGGCAACACTTGATGTAGTCAATCTCTATGGAGGAAAAGCAAGCACATTCCTAGATCTTGGTGGTGGTTCCGATAAGGAACGTGTTGAGAAAGGAATCGAGATTGCTCTGATGTATGATAAGGTGAAGGCTATTCTTGTGAATATTATGGGCGGAATAACACGTTGTGATGATGTTGCAAACGGGATCATATCTGCACGTGATGACAAGGGCATAGACGTACCTATGGTTATTCGAATGGTTGGAACGAATGAGAAAGAGGGACAAGAGATACTGACAAAGGCGGGAATCCCCTTCATGAAGACCATGGAAGAAGCAGCCTCTAAGGTTGTTGAATTAGTAAAGGAGGCGGCATAGATGGCAGTTCTTGTAAACAAAGATACGCGAGTTCTCATACAGGGAATTACAGGTGGTCAGGGAACTTTCCACTCGGAAGCTATGCTTGAATATGGTACAAAAATCGTTGCTGGAGTGACACCAGGTAAAAGCGGCGAAGAGGTTCATGGAATCCCAGTATACGATAGTGTTCGTGCAGCAAAAGATGCTCAAGATGCTACAGCCTCTGTGATTTTCGTACCAGCACCATTTGCAGGAGATGCAGCTCTAGAGGCTATTGCTGCGGACCTGAATCCAATAGTGTTGATTACTGAGCATGTTCCTGTGCAAGATGAGATCAAAATAATTCATGCTGCAAAGTCGAAAGGAATCGCAATCATCGGACCAAATACCCCTGGTATTATTACTCCTGGAGCAAAACAGAAGCTTGGTATCATGCCGGGTCATGTCTTCTCACATGGAGATGTCGGTCTGATGTCCAGAAGTGGTACCTTGACCTATGAGATTGCAGCTGGGATGACATATGCCGGAATTGGTATTTCCACCGCCTTTGGCCTTGGTGGTGATCCTTGTGTGGGATTGACCACAGTTGAGGGAGTTGAACTTTTCAAAGGTGATAAGGACACAAAGGCCCTTGTACTGGTTGGCGAGATTGGTGGAGATGCAGAAGAGAGGGCTGCAGTCTATGTCAAGAAAGAGTATGACCTCCCTGTTGTTGGATTCATTGCTGGAAGAACTGCACCACCTGGAAAGAGGATGGGTCATGCTGGTGCTATCATTAGTGGAAGTAGTGGAACTGCAGCTGCTAAAATCAAAGCAATGAATGATGCAGGAATACATGTTGCAGAGAAACCAAGTGATGTTGCTCGTATTCTTAAAGAACTCCTTTAGACTTGAAATGACGTTGCTGGGGGCAATATAGCCCTCAGCGATCTTTCTTTCATTGTGCCTGAGGAACAGGTTTATATTCATAGACTATCGGTTGGCCTGAGCGGACTACTGGGAAGTCCGTAATCGATACCAATGAGGTCCTAAGAATGCCAGTTTCTGATATCGAGAAACGAAGACTCGCACAGCACTACTTGCTATACAAGTCAGTATGCCGCGATTGCGGAGCAACTAATCCACTGAAGGCAAAGAAGTGCAGAAAGTGTAGAGGAAAGGATCTCAGGCCAAAGCGCAGGAAAAAGTGATCTTTTAACTACGCCGGGGCCGGTGGTCTAGTCGGCTATGACGTCGCCTTCACATGTGATGATTCATTGACAATATCGCTAATGATTGTGAATACTCGTGAATATCACTGAAATCGGCGGATATCGGGCGTTCGAGTCGCCCCCGGCCCACCACTTCTTATCTTGTTCACGCCGTTACTCTTATAACTCAAACTCTGAACCTGCGACAAATGGATGGACGCTACAGACCATTGCGTAAGATTCGATTAACAAATCCTTTCGAATCACACTCGGCCCACCATCCCATTCAAAATTAAACGGGGCTTAAAAAATGCCAAAACAGATTCACGACGTAGAAAAGTTCCTTGAGATGACCGAAGATGCTGAAGAGTGTCGCGTGAAGAGGGGCCCAGATCAGGTCAAACTCAAACTGCGTACCGCAAGATACCTCTATACACTCGTAGTCGAACCTCAGAAGGCAGAAGAGATCCTCTCACGGGTCAAGTGCCAAATCTCTGAAGCAAGACCCGAAACAGAAGAGGAATAATTAGACTTCTGCTATCTCGTTCGTTTCGGGGATATGTGCCCGTCGTCCCTTTTTCTCTAGCTTTGTAGCAAGAGCCTCGCATGATTCGCTCTCTCCATGCACCAAATAGAACTTAGGGTCACCGGGGATATTGAGAAGCATGTCCAACAAACCTTTGGAATCAGCATGGCTGCTGAGATGGTGATATCTTACATCAGCTTTAACGTCAAATTCACGGCTACCAATAGTTACTTTTCTTTTCGCCATGAGCACGGCACCGGGAGTACCAGGAATCTGGAAACTAACAAGAATGATGCTATTCTTAGGGTTATCATATAGCATCTTGAAGTATAGGTGCGATGCTCCTCCTTTCAGCATTCCTGCAGGTGCAATAATGATTCCAGGTTTCTTTATCGCGAATTGACGGTCTCTATTGTCATGAACCACACGGGTACGATGAATAGCTCTCTCAAAAGATTGAGGGGAACTGATGTATTCTGGATGCTTAACAACTACATCATTCACCTTTCTGGCCATGCCATCAACGAATATCGGATATTTCTTGGGAATTCCGTGTTTCTCTAGAATGCACATGATTTCCTGACTTCGTCCTACCGCAAATGCTGGAATTAGAGCAATTCCTCCTCGTTCTAGTGTTTCGAGGACCGTCTGAATCATTGCCTCTTCGATTTCTTCACGATTCGGATTGACTCGTCTAGCATACGTGCTCTCTGTCACAACTATATCGTGTTTCGGAAGGTTCTTTCGCGCACCAGGATTAAGTCGAGATTCCGTGGAATTGAAATCCCCTGTGAATAGAATTCTCTTACTATTGTATCTGATTGACACCATGGAGCTCCCGGGAATATGGCCTGCATTGAAGAGGGTCATCTCAAATTTTCGGCCAATAGGTGTGGTCTGTTCATATGCTGTAGGTTGGCACTGGCGTCGAACTCGTACAATATCATTGTTTGAAAAAGGAAGGCGCCCACGAGAGATTTTGTACATATCTCTAATCAATGGAAGGCAAAGATCACGTGTAGCAGGAGTACAAAAGAGGGAGAGTGCCGCATCTTTTGCCAAGACAATGGGTACACCTCCTGAATGATCTAGATGGGCATGTGTTATTGCAACACCTTGTAGATTTTCTGTCGGAACCATATCTGGGAAAGCTGGGGGATTTCCAAATTTGACCCCAAAATCGACTAAGAAACTTTCCTTATTCACCTCAAGATGAAACCCAGAACGTCCAATCTCGCGACAGGATCCTAGAAATGTAAGCTGTGCCATCTATATTAACATCCAATTACCGAGCCAGTGTTGTTTGGTGAAAAAGCTTGTGTAACAAAGAAAAAAAGTTTCATTCTCTCTCTAGCGTTCAATATCATTAGCTCTAGGAGAAACGAAATCTATATCAGATGCCGGCGAGTCTAGGCATCTGGCTGAACCTTCAGCTAGTGGAGAAATTTCGTGTGGCGGAGGAAAAGCAGAGTGTAAAAGCAGAAAGGACTAACCGTGGAGATTCCACGATACTAGTCGGCTCTAAGAATGTTATGAGCTATGTTCTTGCATGCGTAACTCTGTTTAACAAAGGTGCTACAGAGGTTGCAATCAGAGCTAGAGGTAGATTGATCAGTAGAGCAGTAGATGTTGCTGAAATCACTCGAAATAGATTCCTAACTGATGTTGATGTGAAAGATATTCAGATTGGCACTACAACTGTTCAAACAGACAAGGGTAGTGACCTGAATGTTTCAACAATAGATATCATTCTAACGAAGTAGTCTTCGGAAGGCTCATATGTTCCTCACACAGAGCTTGGTCACTGCTGAAACACCAGCTCCTTGAGGAAGAAACAATGCGCCTACCTGTATGTGTATTCGATTTAGAGTCTGATATGCTCTGCCCGAGTTGTCAAGATAGATTTGATGCTGGAGAGATTGCTGAATTCGATGTTGAGTTCAGTAAATGGCTTCTTGAAAAATCTAAGGACCATCCGGAACTAGAGAAAGCCAATCTTCTAAGGGCCATTAAGACTGATGGGCTTCTTATTCTCGTTGTAAAGAAGAAGAGCAAATCGGTCTTCACGGATGATGAATCACTGTTAAACGAGATTACCGAAACATATGGAGAATATCTCATTGTGGAAGGTCCAGCAAAATTACGAACCGTTGTACGTGAAATGATTCAACCGGCAATTGAAGTTGGTGTGAATAGTCTTTATCTGCCAAATGGTTTCAAAGAGAGCATTGTGATGCTTAGACCTGAAGATAGAGAGCGAATCAAGTACTCAAAGGAACAACTTAGAGCGATTGTTTCCGCGATTACAGGCGACTCAGTATTGTTTCAGTATCAGGATGAAAAAATCGAGAAAGAGGATGAGTCTGAATCAGATGAGTTTGGTGAGAAGCTCCGAGAGTTTTCAGGGAGGAGGAGAGGATAGACTAAGTTCTCTTGATTGGTTCGTTCTTCATTATCTCCCTCAGCACCACGGTTGCATAGGAGCCCTTTCTGAGAGAGAATCCAATCTGTAGTCCCTCTTCAATACATTGCACATCCAATTTATCCAGCTCAATGGAAAGAAGGTGAAGGCTTCCGGGAGAATTGAGATACCGACTCTCAGGAAATCTAAAATCTTCAACAGCAGTAGAATCTTCTTTTAAGATCCTGACAATATGTTCCGTCTGCTTCGTGTTTGGCATTTTAGTTGTATAACCGGGAATAACACTCGCAATGCCATATTCTCCTGATTTGACCTGCTCGAGTCGCGTTTCGTAATTCTGCTCGGTCACAAACAGCCAGTCGTCACGGCCCGTGTGGGACTTGTCAAGTCGGATTATGAAATCACCCACTTCAGGCTCTTTCAGGCTCAATCCCTCTTTGATTCGTAGACTGATGATTCGATTGAATAAGTAAGACTGATACGAGTGTACAAACAGCGTCTGCATCTTAGGTGGAATCTTTGAGAATGCTCGTTCATAATCCTGAGGATGGTTGATTAAACTCTTTATCATAAACCGTTCATATCGAAGACCTCTCGGAAACTTCTCCAAGACACCTTCGTCGATCGCTCCATCCATCAAAGATTCTCTGATTTCTTTCATTTCTTCCGACTCATAGGGACTCGACTTTGCGAGAATATATCGAGCAGCCTCATCATAATCACGATTTGTGAGCGCCTTTCCTACAAGATGTGTAAAAGGCCGAGATACTCCAAAACGTTGAATACCAAAGTAATTCAAGATTGGTTGGCGTGCAATTTCACTTGCTCTTTCACAAGCCTCTTTGCATGAAACATCAAGATTGCGAAGTAATATCCTAAATCTGTTACCCCAGAGATCTCCGGTCCGGAGCTGTTTTCGTGAATATTCTATCTCGCGGATCCATACTCTCAGCAATTCCAATTCTTTAAGGTCATTAACTGACTTTGCAGGAGCTGAAAATTTCTGTGCGGTTAATGCCCTCTTATCCTTAAGTCCCGCATATGTAATCATATTTTGAGATACCATTAGAGAAGAGGATAGAAGACTTGCAACATCCATAGTGTTCAGACCCAACTTTTGAACTGTAAAATGAATGAACCTTGCCTTCCTAGGTTCACCAGAAACAGAAGCTTCTTTCTCAATGAATGGTCCTTCCTGCGAGATGTTAGCAAGTGCAATCCGCCCCGAAGGGTCTATCTCTTCGACTATGAAATCCTCATATCGTTGTTTTAGATTACCGCCAGTGCCTGTAAATTTAGTACTGTAGAGTTCCATCCCAAATGAGATTTCAAGCGGAGGAGGATTCTGCAAGACACTTTCCCCTTACAGCAGTTTGAGCTCACCAGTAATCTTGTCCACGACTTCAGCCTTAGCGGGGCCTATTCCAATAACGGTCATTGTTCCAGGAGGTAGTTCGGTCATTCCAGCATCACGAATGAGAGAGTAAGGCAGGCTCTGCATGACCGCCTGACGCATTAG
>DAOWDY010000255.1 GCA_030638785.1 Candidatus Thorarchaeota archaeon | reverse complement strand
GGACATAGAGGCTGTTGCTCGTAGAGATGAGCTGATCAGTATACCTGGGGTTGGTAAGGGCATTGCTGGGCTTATCAAGGCATACTTGGAAACAGGTCAAGTTGAGATATTGGATAGTCTTAGAACAAAAATCCCCGTTAAAGTGATGGAATTAGAAGCAATTCCTGGTCTCGGACCTAAGAAGATCAAACTTCTCTATGATGAGATTGGTGTTACCGACCTCGATTCAATGGAAAAGGCTGCAGAGGATGACAGAATATCAGGTCTAAAGGGAATGGGAAAGAAGACCCAAGACCAGATTATTGCAGGAATCCAACTTGTACGTTCAGGTCTAAAGAGAACACTATATGCCGATGCACAACCCATTGTTGATAGGATACTAGCGGTTGTTAGTCAAGTATCAGGAGTGCGACGGGCGGAGGTAGCAGGGTCTTTCAGACGGCGTCGTGAAACTATTGGCGATATTGATATCCTTGTGGATGCTGATAAGGCAGATCCAGTGATGGATGCGTTCGTGGGTATTGAAGACGTGATAGACATCATTGCTCGGGGTCCTACAAAATCCTCTGTTAGACTGAAATCAAATCTATCCGTGGACCTACGGGTTCTTCCTGCTGACAGTTTTGGTGCAGGTATGCAGTACTTTACAGGAAATGTTGACCATAATGTACAATTACGTGCTATTGCAAGAAAGAAAAAGCTTCGATTAAATGAATACGGCCTTTTCAAGGGTGAAGAAAAAGAGAAAATCGAAGGTGAGGATGAGGAAGGTATCTACGAGGCATTGGGTATGGCTTGGATTCCTCCTGAACTGAGAGAAAGCACCGGAGAGGTTGATGCTGCACAAAAACGAAAACTCCCAAGTCTCCTTGAATTGAAAGATATACGAGGAGATTTGCACAGCCATACAGACCAATCAGATGGTTCTCATCCTATCGAGGAGATGTTGGATGCAGCTGATGCTAAAGGGTATGCGTACTACTGTGTATCAGACCACACTCAGAGTCTTACTATTGCTAATGGAATGGATGAAGCACGTCTTTTGAAACGCATCGATGAGATAGATGATCTAAATGCATCAGGTAGATGGAAAATGAAGATTCTCAAAGGTGCAGAGGTGGATATCCTGTCAGCTGGAGAGCTGGATATCCAAGAAGATGTTCTTGAGCAACTTGATGTTGTCACTGCATCAATTCATAGTAGAATGAAGGATGATAAACAAACGATGACTGAGAGGGTCTGTAATGCTCTGGAAACTAAGTATGTGCATATTCTTGGACATCCAACTGGAAGATTGATTCACAAGAGGCCTGAATTTGAAATAGACTTAGAACAGGTATTCGAAGCATCCAAGGCCAATAATGTCGCCATGGAACTTAATGCACATCCCCAACGATTGGACTTGAATGCAGGCAACCTACGAGCGGCCATCAAATTAGAGTTGAAAATAGTAATCAATACAGATGCTCACAAGATCTACGAACTCGACAACATGAAATTCGGGGTATATCAGGCTAGAAGAGGATGGGTCACCAAGGATAACGTCCTCAATACCTATCCATTGAAGAAACTGCTCAAAACTCTCAAGAAGTAGCCCTATTTTTCACCAATTCATAGTAACATATTGTGACCTTAATTGGTGACCCTAAGAAGTGGCTTCGGTATATATACTAAATCTGCGTTGTAATCCTTGTGAAACATCATGGCTCTGGCTACTAATTACCGAAAGAAACTCGTGAAGAAGAACAAGGCTCGGATCGTAAAGACCCAGGCTCTAATTTACGCCTACAGAACTGTTGTGAGGTGAAAATCACATGGCTATTGCTAAAACTCCTAAGGTTCGTAAGAACCCCAATACTCAGATTTCCACCAAGGCAATCACTCAGGTCTACTTCAGACGTTGATTGCCTCAACACTCTTTCTTGTTGAGTGCAATCCTTCGTCTTCTCTTTCTGCATTCAATTAATCTCATTACTGTTAATTGGTTTTGAACTTCACACCATCGTTTTTACAGAGAATCTGTACCGCATGGCGTCCTGAATAAAGAGCCGAAAGAACACCACCCATTCCCATAGACCACTGTCCAGCTAAGAAGCAGTTCTTTAGTCCAGGAAGGGTCTTTTTCAGACGTGTCGTTAGTAACTTGCTTGTCGGTAACCATCCCATGTACGCTCCCTCTCTATTGCGAGTATAGCGCCACATTGTATAGGGAGTGGATACATCGGTCACCTCAACTAAGTCGCTCATACCAGGATATTGTTTCTCCAAGCTCTCAAGAACCACTTCTGCAGCTCTTACCTTTTCTGCACGGTATTCTTGCTCGTTCGTTGTCCGTAAATCGTACCAATAGCCCCAACCAGTTTCAAGTTCAACCTGCACAACAGTCTTTCCGGGTGGTGAAAAGACATCTCCATAGTTGAAGAACCTGATAAAGAGCAAGTTGTGTTGCTCATTAGCTATTGTCAGGGATTCTTCTAATTTGAATAGAATCATATACGGTTCATCTTTGAATTCTCGTTTCACTCCGTAATTAATCATCAAGAGAGGTCGACCAAGCTTCCATGTCTTGTGCCTTTGTTCAATGGTATCGTTAACATATCGTCCATCAAGAAGGTCATAGATGAGGGAGTGAGAGTCCATCGCGGGAATTACAAAGTCTGTTTTGTATTCTTCTCCATTCATCAATTGAAGACCAATAGCTGTGTCGTCCTCGACAAGAACTCTTTGAACCTCTGCACTCAGAATGATACGACCACCAAGCACACGATATCTTGCTTCCATCGCATCTATGAGACCCTTGGATCCCTCTCCAAGGTAAGCCATTTGACCTGCGCTGAGCTGTGCAAGAATCATTGCAATGAACCAGACAGGCACCTCAGGTAGAAACATCAGCTGGAGAAACTCTCGAAACATTGGATCTTTGATGGGTTCTGTATAGTTCTTGACAGTCTGAGAATATTTTCCCGTCATATACTTCAACAGACTGCGCAT
>DAOWDY010000261.1 GCA_030638785.1 Candidatus Thorarchaeota archaeon | reverse complement strand
ATGGAGAGATTGAGGATTACCTCAATGATGCTTTTGAAGAAGTAAGTGTTAGTACAGGTGCTTACAAGGAAGCCATGTATATTCCTCTCTCTGCAAATACTCTTCCTCATGTCCGTTTCTTATTGGCCTGAAGTCCATTCTTCAATAGCACCCATTAATTTGTAGAATTATACTCTTTTGAAACACAGTATTATCTAAGACCAAGGTGTGCAATGACATTGCACAACTCTTATCAGGAAGTCCTCTAATGGACAATCGAAAATGAACGGGCAGATTACGATGAAGGGGTTGCTAACTACTAGCATAACAGAACCTTGTGGGCTCTTATGCTGCGCATTTGGTGTGAAAAACAGTGCTGCTAAGGTCTATTTTGAACTATTAGAGGGTCCAAAGACTGTTGAGGCGATTGCGGCAACGATAGAACGAGACCGAAGTGTTGCACAACGTTACCTCAAGGAGCTTGTCGATAACAACCTTGTACATATGGAAAAGAAATCACTTGAGCGAGGTGGTTATCATCATACATATCGAGCCAATTCCTCGGAAGAAATTCGTAACCAGATACTCCATCAACTGGACAAATGGCATCTCGAAACCAGAAAGTTTTTGTTAGAATCGTGGCCGACGCAAGCTCAGTAACTCACTAATTTCTGAGGATAAATCAATGGAATCACGGTCTCTCGATAAGAATACAGTGTTACTTACAACATTAGCAGTTCTTGCGGCTATTGGAATTGTTGCAAGAATGTTCATCCGAATTCCAGTAATTCCCGGTTTCTTCGAGCTAACTCCTGGATTTCTCTTCTCCCTCCTTGGAGGTGTTATTGGAGGTATCCCCGGTGGAATTCTGGTTGGGGGAATTGTTGGAATTGGAGGTGCAATGGCTGGTGGCGAATTCTTCCTCATGCCTATGATTGGAAATATATTCTTGGGAGTGGGTACTGGCATTGCGATTCATCTAGTGCGAGACCGAAATAGCTGGAAATATGCACTAGTTGCCATCTTGGGTGGGAGTATTATTGGCGGCTTCATTCCCAGCATGACCGTCTTTGCAGCTGTCACAGCCTCTCTTGAGTTAACGTTCATCGTAGCGATTGCAGACATGATTCAAGCGTTGATTTGGGGAGTCGTGGCGATAATGGTTGACAGACTGTTTATCCAGCGAATATTAGGCGACTACATCTATTCAGATGGGGCAATATCAGAAATCATAATTGATTCAGAAGAGGATTAAGAATGAGCGAGAAGACTGTATCAATCGATATCAAAAAAGACCTGTTTGGAGCAAATGAGGAAGCAGCTTCAAAGAATGCAGAGGTGTTCAAGAAGCACGGGATTGTTGCGATTGATATAATGGGTTCTGTTGGTACAGGAAAGACACAACTCATTGAAGCTCTTTGTGAACGACTCTCTGAGAAATATCCTATTCTAATGATTGCTGGAGACCTAGCTACTCGTATTGATGCAGACCGTGTGGGATCTCATGGAGTTGACACCGTTCAGATAAACACCGGAACTGCCTGTCATCTTGACGCAAGAATGATTCGAGTTGCTATAGATGATACGGACATTTCGAAGTACAAGGTTGTTTTTATTGAAAATGTTGGCAATCTAATCTGTCCCGCAGGTTATTCACTCGGTGTCGGGAAGAAAGTGGTTGTTGTCAGTGTGACAGAAGGTCCCTATATGATTCGTAAACATCCTTTGACAATCAAACGTTCAGATATGGTAGTCATCAATAAGATTGACCTTGCAGAGGTTCTCGATTTTGATGTTGATGCATTAGAGCGAGACATTCGAGAAGTCGATGCGAATTTGCCAGTATTCAAAGTCAGTTCAAAAATCGGAACTGGTCTGGATAAATTGATTGAATATCTGGGTCTCTAACTGGCCCCGTCAGTCTGCAGGAATTTATGAAGATTCTGGGTAACACCCTCGATATGACCTGCGCCCAAGACAACAACAATCTTCCCATCTACATCGTCTAGAATGGATTTGATTGCTTTGGCGATGAACTCATCACGTTGGTCAATGAGAACATTAGCTAATACAGGAAACTCCTTTCTGAACTCGCTTAGAATATTGTCGACAGCACCGTCTTCTTTGAGATGGTCCATCAGGTTTCCTGCCTCTCCATCAGAGATGTCCTCGTTCGCCTCAGGAATTAGATTTGAGAGTCTGTAAATCTCATCGAGGGGGACTTGGCCTAGTGCCTGTGCTGTTACATGTATTGGCCTATCAATCAATGCAATCTTTGCTTCTATCTCTCTACCCGCTTCAATAGCCGCTATCATTTCTGTACCTGCCCTCGCACCTGTTTCCTGCCCTAAGTTCTTCTCTAATAGTGCGATTTGGTTCATCAGATCATTCACTCCGAAATCTGATTGAGCCCCCTGTGATTGGTCTTCATATTCTTCTGGATTGCTCAGCTGATGAAATCTGGCGCGATCAAGCTCAACTGCAACAACATCAGGTCTGACCTCTATGACTGTCTTCCTAGCAGTTTCAACACTCTCTGGATCAGTGTGAATCACTGGGACGAAAATCACTCTGTTGATCTCTTGAACCATTACAATACTCCATCAAAGTCTGACCTTCTCCCTCTTTTCATCTTTTCCTACTAAGTAGTTTGAACCAACACTCCTGTAAACGCATAAAGTTCTTCAAACTCGATTTCTCCCCCGTTTTTGTGAGTCTAGAGCCAATGAGAAGGTTTTTGACTAACCTAACGTGTACTCACACAGATAAAAGCGGAGCGTGGAGATGTGCGAGAAGACCTAGAGAAGACACTTGATAAGCTTCGAAACCCGCTGATGAAGACTGGTTTGAATGTACTGCACAGTCTTCTCGAATCTCTTGATGGTCCAAAAGTTAAACCTGCTGAAGTTAGAGCTGAGGTCAGCAAGTCCGTGACTGGTGTTTCAAAACAATCTATTACAAACGCAGCCAGAAGATTGGAAGAAGCTAGTGCAATCAATAGGGATGAGGGACACTATAAGGTGAAGTACGGCTATCTGATCTCTGTTCTACTCAATGAAGTAATCGATCTTCATAAGAAAATCTCGGATATGGAAGATGAGATAACCACTCTGAAAGAAACTTCTGAACCTTGATATTGCTTAGACCTTCTTTTTCCAAACAAGTGCTCTACGTTCTCTCTCTTTCACAAAGGAATCTTTTCCATCCATGTAAGCATCAATGTCGGAAGGGAATTCTTGAGCAAGTCTTACTTTCAGATTACTATATGCTAGCGCTTCTTTAGGGTGGGACATCATGTAATCTCTGAATGCTAGATGTCTCTCTATCTCCGGATTTCCTATCTGGTACATATGGATGTGATACTTTCCTTCTTCTCCTTCATCTTTCGAGAAGTACCTTCTTCCAGGGAGACCGTATTCACCTCTTGGTTCATAGCCCACCTCAACGAACTGAGGATTGTAACCGTTCACATTTTCTATACTCCGGACCACCGGTAGAATGTCAATTACAGGCTTTGCAAATATCCCTGGAATTGCAGTACTTCCTATATGATGCATCTCTAGAAGTTCGTCGCCCAAGATTGTAAGAATCAACTTAGCTTCTTCTCTGAATTTCGTTATCCAATTAGGATCGTAGACAACAACCTGTACTCTTTTCACCAACCGACCAACTCGTCTGAATTACATGCCTGTATTTCTGATAAGATTACCTGCAAATCTTCTCATCATTATATCTAGACCTTTCACAAATTTGGAGCTTGTTTCCAGATAAGTGGCTCCTATTCTATTTGCGAAATCATTTATTGTATCTCCAAAAATAGCGCGAGGTGAATTTCCCCTATCGTGACCGATAACTAAGACTGTACCTTTAGCCTGATTTGTTGATTCTACACTCAATAAGAAATCTCTGAGGGTTTCAAAGGAAACCTCTGCAGTAACATCAAAAACTCCCACAATTCCATCTGATACCATTGTATGAGCCTTAGCAGCTTTTTGTTCAATTGGCAGATGAAAATCGGTCAGTAGTATATCAGTATCCGCCTCCACATCGGATATGATTTCAAGTCGAGTAGATGTGTTTGTTCCATCGATTATCGGAAAAAGAAAACTCTTTCCCGATTTCTTCTCTCCGACAAGAGTCACATTGAATTTGAGTATTCTATGGGTCATTACTATCACTGGTGAATTCTATTTCTTGAATTTTCTGTAAAAGATTAAAGGTATGAGAAGGAAGATAACAGCGAACCCGATGTAGAGGAGTATCCATTTTGTAATTGTTACAGCACTGGCTAGAGCTATTACCGAAGCTGAGAGGTTTGGATACGAAATAGCCTGTGTAGCAATCAATGCATTCTCAATATAGTCTGATATTGCGCCTCCTAGAGGCAGAATAACTAAGAGTTTCAGTTTCTGCATTTCTGGAAAGGCGGCTCTCAGTTCGAGGATTATACCGAAAAGCATTGCAAATGCATAGGTGAGAGGGAAGATAAGATCCAACAAATGGACCTGCAACCAGACTTGGAGACCCTCTTGTCCCAGTGTATCAAATGCAGTCTGGATTTCCGTAAACGTGTATCCAAAGTTAGTGTCTGGCATAAGAGCATCGCCATAGACATCATACACAAGGGTTTGTGTGAGCATGGCCATTGTGATTACAACGATTGCACTTGCTATGATGGAGAGTATTAGATTACGTCCTGTTGATATCCTATCCAGTGCCTTCAGAACTCTATCCACTAATATTCCTCCGAAGAAGAAAGAGGTTACGCGGTATAAGGAACTTTCTAGCCAGGGGTGTTAATGATTCGAAGTTTCAGTAGAACTCCCACAACTATGCTGCACAACGTTCTGTCTTTGTTAGCAAGGTAAAGCTAATAAGCCAAAATTAGTGTGCTTGCCAACGCCGTGAAGAATACCAATGGCCTGGGTGGTGTAACGGCAGCATAAGGGATTGTGGTTCCCTTGACGCGGGTTCGATTCCCGCTCCGGGCCCCATTTACTTCTTATTGAACCTGATGTCGAATATTGGGTGATATTAGATATATAATAACTATAATGGCGATTGCCATACCTATGACACTATAGAGTGATAGAGTTGTTATCAAGGGGCTGTTAACAATACAAATTCCGATATTAATAATGATACTCCCCCACCACGCCCACCGCCTAAGATCTGCAAGTGCAAATCCAAAAGCAATGAATAATACGCCACCTCCAATCATTAGGATCCCATAGATAACAGCAAAGAACAACGAAAAGATGCCCAATACAAAATAAGCAATTCCCGCCAAGATATACAAATTTGCAACAATCCCTACCCCTCTAGGACTGTATGATGTTCCTATATGGCTCAATTTCAAATTCTCCCCTAATTTGTGTATGAGCTACGGTGTAAACTCATAAGCATTTGGCAAAGTCGAGTTTAGTGCCCGCTCCGGGCCCCATCTACTTCTATCTTAGTGAATAATTATATGTACCACGATTCAATATCGTTGATTATCAATTTCACGAGGGATTTGTGGTGTACGGATTCATGGGGAATATCCTGAATGTTGATTTGACGTCAGGGAAAATCAAGGCTACAGAAACAAATCGTGAATGGGTTCGTAAGTTCCTTGGAGGTAGTGGTTATGCAGTTCGTCATCTCCTCAATTCTCTTGGTTCGGATATTGAACCACTTAGTCCAGAGAACATTCTTGTTTTTATGACAGGTCCCCTAACTGGGACACGAGCACCTTGCACAGGTCGCCATGTTGTTTGTGGAAAATCTCCTCTGACAAATATCTGGGGAGAATCAAATGCAGGCGGACGATTTGGTGCATTTCTCAAGTTTGCAGGCTTTGATGGGATTGTAATCACCGGAAAAGCAAAAGCTCCAGTTTTTCTCTCTATTATAAATGGAAGTGTAAAATTACAAGCCGCAGAGCATTTGTGGGGTAAGACAACTGATGCTTCTCAAGAGATACTTCAGAGTGATCTAGGTAAGGTGCAGGTAGCTTGCATTGGACCAGCTGGTGAAAATCTTGTCAGATTTGCGGGTATTGTAAATGAAGAGCGAATTGCTGCAAGGTGTGGACTTGGTTCTGTTATGGGTTCGAAGAATCTTAAAGCTATAGCAGTGGATGGAGCTGAAGAAGTTCAAATAGCAAATCCCGATGTATTCACACAGATTACTCAAGAGACCTCCAAGATACTGCGTGAATTAATGAAACCACTCACTGATGCAGGAACTTCAACCTATGTAGATATTGGAATGATGTACTATGACTTGCCAATCAAATACTTTCAAGATGTTGAATTTGATGTCGAATCATTAAATGCAGCCGCTATGAAGGAGATCCTTGTTGGTCGGAAGGCATGTTACTCATGTCCAATCGTCTGTGGCAGGCAAGTATCTGTAAAAGAATATGATTTAGAGAATGTTGCAGGTCCTGAGTATCAGACCATTGCTGCTTTTGGGACCAACCTGAAAATCCCCGATATAAAGAGCGTTGCT
>DAOWDY010000226.1 GCA_030638785.1 Candidatus Thorarchaeota archaeon | reverse complement strand
TCTATCTTATAATTCGCCATCATTGCAGGAGTCTCCCCAGCATCGATGCTTAACGCGATAATCCGAATATCATCTCCGCGTATTGACTCTAATGTTTCAAAGAATGGTATCTGGGACTTACAAGCTGAGCACCACGTAGCCATCAGTTCAAAGAAGACAGTCGTCCCTCTCAAATCATGTAGATTTATGACTGTATCATCCGAGAGAGTAAAACTCCAATTGGGTAATTCAAGATTGTAGGCAGAAAGATCGGTATCTCGTGGTAGATTACTCTGTACTGTAGGCCAGTTCCCAGTATACTGCATGTACATGATTCCAAATAGAAAACCAAAAACTACCAGAGTTGTAATTCCAGCTACTTTGACAATCATCCTCGATTTCATATTCATTTACTCCCAGTTTCATATTATTATGAGTATACCGAAATAGGGTAAAATCAGAAGAACGGCCAATACTATCAATAATAAACCAATCCCTATCTCTATCGTCCTCGCTTTCTCTGTAACCGTAGTTGTAAATCGTTGTCGTGATTCTCCTGTTAGCAATGCGAGTGCGAGATATGGAAGTGTGACTCCTATACTGATTGCTACAAACATCAGTAGAAGAACTATGATTTCAGTTTGAGCTCCAAACAATAAGAAAACACTAATCAACGCAGGACCTGTGCATGGAGCCGCAATGAGAGAATATCCTAATCCAATTGTGTAGATACTAAATAAGCCGGTTGGAGCAGTTGGCTGAGACCTGAGACTCATCGAATTCATTCTGAGTATTGTCCTTACTCTTTCTGAAAGCATTAGAATTCCAACGAATCCAATTAGCAGCCCGAGAAATGCACGTAACAATGTGTAATTCTGAACGATGAAAGTTCCAATGAAAATGGAAATGACAGAGAAAAGTGCAAGTGAACTCAATATTCCTAAGACCAATGTCATTGTAACAAGTAGGCTTCGTTTTCTACTATTTTCAGCTTGAAGTGTTCTAATCAGTATCAGGGGTAGTAGTGGAAACAGACACGGGGAAATTGCAGTGTAGAATCCCACACCGAAGCTTGCCCCAATCTGAAGTAAACCTTCAAGGACTCCTTGCATCGGTCCCTACATCCACTTGGTCTATGTATGATCCATCAGGGAAATTGATGATTGCATATCTTCGCTATTCCAGACTCCCTCGTGATACATACGAATGTAACCATCTGCGTCTATGATTACCATAGTAGGAGTATATCTGAGATTGAAGTAGTATGTGAATGCGCTGTTAGTATCAAGACCATGAGGCCATCCAAGTGCATTGCTAGACATGTATTGATCCATCTGATCAACAGTTGTGCTAATATCTACACTAAGGGATATGACATGAATAGAATCACCCATAGCATCAATGAGTGCCTCTAATTCTATGTTCTGCGTTTCACAAGCTGGGCATGTTAGAGACATTAGATCAACAATAACGAATTTACCTTCCAGGCTACTCAATTGGAGAATCTCTCCATCAGACATCAATAATCCCCAGTCTGATGCAGCTCTTGTCTGACCAAAATCTGTATCCGCTGTCAATGCGGGGGTTGATGATGTTCCACCATCGTTGGTATTTGTGTTTCCAGTTGGAGTCAGCGCAAAAGAAACTCCGACTACAAGACCTACTGCAATAACTGCTATCAGTAGACCTCCAATCAACATCTTCTCAGTTTCCATGATGCATTACCTTGTGATTCGGATGTGCATATTATCTGCACATCCTATTATAAGAGTTCGGGAATGGGAAGACTACTGATGTAGAGGAAATTAATGAGAAACAGGATTCAGGTGTAGTTGTGGAGATTCTGAGCTCTCTGAAGATGAAGCTCTATTGTTCCGCCAAGGTGCACTTATGAAGAAAACCTGATGGGGTCGAGATTTCTTGTCAATTGCGATGTAACCTGACTCCACCAATTTCTTACAATGTCGTCGTACTAATGATTTCTTCTGTCCAGAAGATTTTGCAAGAACATCATAAGATACACGACCCAGAACTCTGAGTGACTCCAGTAAATGAAATTCTGGAAGTCTAAGTAGCGCATGTCTCAGAGCCTCATTCTCTTTTCGAATCAGTCCTTCATCACCTGAATTTGCTAGGGAGAGAGATGACCTCAAATCGTTGATTTCCTCGATTAATGACTGTCTTTCAGACTCGAATCTACCAAAAATACCATTCGACTCGTGAACAAGCTCAGAACTGAGATCAGTTCCTATTCCATCTAATGCTTCTCTAGCAGCCATCCTAGCTTCATGAAGCACACCAGTCATATCTTCATGACTAATCCATTGGCCATCGATAAGAGACTCTAATTGACCAAAGTAACTTTCTATACGACGGACCCAAATATCTCTCACTTCTTGGAAGACTCCTGCGAGTTTGAGAGTAAGACGAGCTGCATTATCATCTGGATTGGTCATGCTGTTCACACTGGCACATTCAACTCTACCAAAATTAGAGCTAGTGTTGCCAGCGTATGACAAGGTCTGTGTTGAACTTTCCTAGATCCATTGAATTCTTCCACTCAACTTTTCCAAACGAGGAGATGACAAATCATTCTCTCTCTCAGTGGGAGCCTGGATTATTACTGAATCATCGATCAGAAGGAGCTCAAGCGATTCAAGATCTATTATCGAATTGATGTTAAGATTCTCAAACGGGTTTTCACTAAAATCTAGCCACTTCAGCTCTTTGCAATTTTCCAGAGACTCTATGTTCAATTCTTCGAGGTTAGTTGAACGAAACCAGAGTCCTTTTAGATTTGCCAGACCGGAGAGGGTTTCTAGATTGAGATTTGAAAGCGGATTGCGTTCTAGGTACAGTTCTTCAAGCTCAAGGCAAGCTGATAGAGGTTCAATATCAAGCATACCAAGTTCATTACTATCAAGTCTAAGGAACTTCAACTGTTTGCAATCGGAGAGAGGACCCAAATCAATTACACTTAATCGATTTTCATTCAAATTTAATTCTGCAAGGTCAACATTCTTTCCAAGTGGTGTAAGATCTATGTTCGCTAATGCATTGTTGTTCAACCTTAGAATTTCAAGAGAATCAATTTCTTGAAGTGGTGATAAATCCAGATGATAGATAAGATTGAATCCCAAATTGATTTCCTTCAGAGTTTTACATTCAGCAAGTGGTTCAATGTCGATCTGCTTGGCCATGTTCTCAGAAATATCGACTTTTAGAAGATTACTACATTTGGATACATTGGAAAGGTCCACAGTTTCAAGTAGTCTTGCAGAGAGATCAAGTGTCTTTGAAGATTCGTCGAGCGAGAGTGTCTTTTCATCGCCGATTTTATCCACATAGGGTATTTGCACCTCTGTCAAATCATCTCCACCTTGTGTGTGGTACAACCTGTACAAATCATCGCATAAGAAACCTGCGAATTCACGGTACTAATATGAAAAAGATCGTGTCCGAGGGATATGATCCCACGGGACAGGATCAGGAATAGTTTGGACTATACGCAGAACAATCTCCAGAATTCCTCTAGGATTGTCAACTGAATCAAAAACCAAGGCAGGGTCGTCTTCATCCTTAACATATATCTCCACATCGCCTTGATTCACGATTCGTTCTTCTTGGTCAATATTTAATTTAACGTCAACAATCTCGTCCAGAAAAACACGTGTTGTTACCTGATTGATATAACCTGTTCGGACTCTCACTGTCCAAGTTGTGATAACGAACAACATGTATCTCCTACGAATCTCCGCCCATAGGATCAAGAGGCATCCGATTGTCATAGCCCCTAGTCCAATATACCAAGCTACTAGTGTAGACTCGACGAATTGGATGGAACTCATCACCATGAACGACCAGCCAAGAATGAATGCGAGAGAACCAAAGAGATAGAACAGCAATGCGGCTGCACGTTTTGGATGGTATTTTGCAATTAGCTGCTCCTGTTGAATATGGTCTTTTACACCGGTTCCACTCATGTTGGTTTTCTCCTATTATTTCTTAATACAAATCCATTTTGAGAGTCTGTGTTATGCTCTCAGTACTTTTTGAGGGTATTGAATGAATCCCATACTCTCAAAATTTTCTGAAGGTCTGTGTTATAATCTACGCTGTAGTATCACCCAGTGAATTTGCAATTTGCCATAGAACATCTGCACCGTGAACTACATTGTTGACTAGAGTATTCAGTTCCTCTGAAGTCAATTCTGTATCATTCGTCTGTGAAACTACAACTACATCATTCTCAGAGGATATTGCAAACTTGATTCCATTATACAGCCACGAGGCCTTCAACATCTCAAGTGCAAAATCTAGACGCATGGATTCTTGAACATCTAGAAAGCTTGTAAATCGTGCAATGATGTAGAGCCAAGATGCATCCTCATTTGTAACGATCCTTAGTCTTAGGTCTTCATAACATTCAGTCTTCCACCGGAGATCTAACGCGTCCTCAGATCGGGTATAATGAAGCCCCAGTTCATCCAGAATCTTTTGAATGTCATCAATAGCGCTCATGCATGCACCTTCTTGCGCATCCTCAGATTTCGCTATTTAGATGTTTGGAGCTCTTTCTAACTTCGCGCGGGCCAAAAGGTTTAATATAGTATGTACCACGATATAGTATGTGCCACGATACTATCGCAATACATAGTATCGATGAAGGGGTGACTATAATTGAGCAAAGAGAGCCCAAAGGATAATCCAGAGCTCGAGTACCAAAAGTGGAAACTTGAGGTCCGAAGGGGAGCACTCTCACTTGCTATTCTAGCAGTCATCTCAGCAGGTCAAAGCTACGGCTATGACATTATGAAGAAACTAAGCGAAACTGGATACAAAGCCCTCCAGGTAGAGCCTAGCACGACCTATCCACTCCTTCGAAGATTGGAACGTAGGGGAATGCTGGAAGGTCACAAGGTCGAGAAAGACGGACGGACTCGACGACACTATTACATCACTCGTGAGGGGCGAGAGTATCTAGAAAGGATGGTTGGATCTTGGCAAGACTTGAACAATCAATTGGAACTGCTGCTGAAGGAGGCCGATCTGCTATGACAGAAAAGGCGCTTGGAATCATTGAGGACTATCTGCAATTAGTGAGGAGACATCTTCCTAATAGTATCGCAGAGGATATTCTTGATGAATTAAGAGATTACATGGTCGAGGCAGCAACAGAAGAAGGTGGGGGTACTCTAAGTCCTGAGTCTGCTAAGAGAACCGTTGCTCGTTTTGGTGCACCCTCAGAAGTTGCTGA
>DAOWDY010000140.1 GCA_030638785.1 Candidatus Thorarchaeota archaeon | reverse complement strand
CTTTGCAGGTAGAGTATTCGCGGAGAATGATGAGCGTACCCTTAACATCTCTTGGTCAGGAATGATTAACGCTCTCAGAAAGGTTATTGACTATGAAGACAAGGACTTTGGAGAGTTCTATGAAGGCGATGTTGGAGAAGCAATTGCCACCATGTTTGCTTCCGGGAAATACTCTAGACAGCAGAGTCTCTTTACAGATTCCCTCACCTTAGAAACTCTAGAACGTGACCTTGAGGTAATAGCATCATTTTCAGGAAAGGGTTCGAAGAATGAGAAAGAGTCGCTTCTAGCTAAGATACTCATGGACGCTTCGCAGAATGAGATCAAACCCATTGTTGCACTCGTGTTGGGCGATACACGTACTGGAGTATCAGATGCACTTGTTCTAGAAGGAATAGCTAAAGCATTTGAGATAGATCCAGAAATCGCACGACGTGCCTGGAATTTCTGTGGGGACCTAGGAAGGGTTGCCGAGATTGCTGCTTCTGAAGGAGAAGAAGGAGTCGGAAACATTGGAGTCGTTCTTTTTGTCCCAGTAAAACCAATGCTAGCCACTCCTGCGAGCAGTGTTGGAGAAGTGCTAACATCTAAAGAAGAGACCTTTCTAACCGAGTACAAATACGATGGGGCCAGAGTTCAGATTCACAAGAAGGGAGATGAAGTAAGAATCTTTTCTAGGAGATTGAATGATGTTTCTGAAAGCATGCCTGAGTTAATTCAAATAGTTAAGGAGAAGATTTCATCCAATACCGCAATTCTAGATGGAGAAGTAATCGCAGTTGATGATAAGGGTAATCCATATCCTTTTCAAGTTGTGATGAAACGATTTGGCCGCTCCAGAGATGTTGAAACAACCAGTAAGGAAGTTCAATTGAAGCTCATTCTCTTCGATGTTCTTCTTGTTGATGACCAGATGATTGTTGACAAATATCTGATAGAAAGAAAGAAACTGCTTGAATCAATTGCACCAGACTTTCTTGTGACGTCATATCAAAATACGAAAGAGGTAGCAGATGTTGATGATCTGTTCAAACTCAGCAAGGAAAAAGGTCACGAAGGTCTGATGCTAAAGAAATCAGATTCCGAATATATTCCAGGTAAGAGGGGGAAGAACTGGTTCAAGATTAAACACACACTTGATACACTTGATCTAGTAGTGATTGCAGCTGAGTGGGGTCACGGGAGAAGGAAGAACTGGCTCTCGGATTATCATCTTAGTGTCTGGGATTCTGATGCAGGCGAATTCACTTCTATTGGTAAGACCTACAAGGGATTGACAGACTCAGAACTTGAGGAGATGACAAAACGCCTTCAAGATATTTCGATAAGCTCAAGCAGAGGTGTAGTCACCGTGCGCCCTGAAATTGTTGTGGAAATCATTGCTGCTGAGATTCAGGAGAGTCCAACCTACGCATCAGGATTTGCTCTTCGTTTTGCCAGAATATCCAGGATTCGTGATGATATCGGACCATCCGACTGCACAACTTTGGATGAACTCAGAACACTATTCGAGTTACAGTTCCAATACAAAGCACGTTGAGTTGTGTAGTTTATATACGTCATCTAGAAATATGCAATTGTTCACCTAATGGGTAAAGTTGCCTGTTGGTGAGGGGAGTTACATGAAGAGGGTAAGGGGTAGTAAGGTTCCAGCGCTAAGTGCAATGATCCCAAAGAATCACTTCGCGTCAATGGGTTTCTTCAGAGAAGAACCGCTGATCTCCTGGACTTATACTAAAGCAGTACTCTTCACTGCTTATGATGTCTATAGGAGTTCTCACTTCTGGCTTGATTCAGTAATTAAGTCAGGGAAGACTCTGAAAGAAGCATTGGTCGAGTTAGGATTCCCTAAAGCAAACAGCGTGATAGCTGATACTGGTGTATTCGAGATTGAGGCCAGAAAAGCTGGAATCGCAAAAAAACTGGGTATAGAAGTAGATTTTGAACTATCAAATGATCAAATCTTTGAGGCATACAAGATGTCAGGTGCCGACTTCTTTGTTTCTCCAGATGAGATAGTTCTTGCAACAGACGAAGACAAAGCAAAACGTGCGAAGATTGAGGAAATCAAATCCAACGTGTTAGAACTCTTAGAACGTGTACCCTCTAACAAAGTGATTGGTGTTCTCCAAGGAATCGAAGAAAGATACCTAGTTGGATTATTCGATTTCTTTCGGAGTCATGGTGTGACCAAATTTGCAGCAGGGGGGATTATCCCACTCTATCGTCATGACAAGGATCTTTTTCGCAAGGTAATCACCTGTATTAGGGGCTTCACTAAAGGATATTGGCTCCACACATTTGGACTACCAGATGTGCGTTTACTCCCATTCTACCTTCAGGAAATTGGAATGGATAGTATCGATACGTCCATGCTTCTTTACATGACCGCTCGGCGACGATACTTGGTGGGTGTTGAACAAAAACCAGTGCGACTCGCCGCTTTTGATCACTGCAACTGCGAAGGTTGCGCGAACCTCAATCGTGAGATGTATACACGTGGAACTGATTTCTTTGTTGCCCTCTATATCCATAACATAACCGAAGCATCCAAAGTCGCGGATGCGTGCAGTAAGGGAGAATGGGTCCCTAAACTGGAGGATAAAAGAATTCTGAAGGACCCGATTTCAGAGAAACCCACTTCTGATCATGTTTATGAACGAAATCCTGTGAAAGAAAGAACCTATCCTGATTGGACGACTGCTGATGTCCTTTTCAAGGATGAGGAGTAAGTCGACCTTCCACATATATTGCTTGTAAAATGGATAATGACTGCAACCGTAGCTTTTATAGGTCAATTGATTCGCGTTCCCCGTGAGACAAACAGGGAGAAACCCGAAATGTGGTTCGAATTATTCCTTATACCATTCTCACTGGTACTAGTGCTATTTTTGATCATGTGGATAGTGCAAGAAGGATCCCGCTGGCAGAAGCATAGATTCCTCGGCCTATTCGCGAGATTCATTCAAGCATCTCCAGCAAGAGCTTTCGTGACATTCTTCATGCTTACCATTGCCGTTGTTCCAACCACGTTAGGACTGATGCTGGGAACGTGGATGGATATCTTTGAAGCAGGTGGAGCTCCTAGCAACACTGTTCAAATCGTCAATCTGCTACTAATAATGTTCCTCCTATTAGCCTTCTTTATTGCAGTTCTCTGGGGTTCATATGGGACCTGGAAACAGTCAGTGCGACAAATAGCTGAGGTCAAAGTACGAACTGCACAGTAATACTCATCCCATCGGGTATCTTACTAAATACGAGAGAGTTCGGATGTCCTGTATATTTGGATATCCGATTCTTCTCCTAACTTTTCATCGAGGTTATCGGCTTGAGTTTTGCTGACCTTGGAAACGACATCCATATTGTTATTGGGGGAACATTCCCATATTGCAACACTATAGTCATCAATTCAGATGAGATTGCAGTGATTGATCCAGGATGTAAATTTGAGGATCTCAGACAATTCTTGGTTAACCACGACAGGGATATTCATGAT